>CAZARJ010000063.1:0-8292 GCA_964487515.1 uncultured Conexibacteraceae bacterium
GACGTCAAGCGACACGCTGCCGCGGACGCGGGTTCGATTCCCGCCGTCTCCACTGGCTTGAACAAGCCATTTCCGATGGTGACGAAAGATGGCCTACTTCGATGGGCCAGATCGACCGTTGACGAAAAACCACTATGCCTTGGGCGCACCGTGGCAGCTTGGTGCCAACAAAAACGGATCCGGCGGCATTTAGTGGCGAAATCCCCGACCGATTTGTTAATGCCGCGCCGATGCACCCACGAGGCCTCATGGCTCATGCCGGTCGGATGCTTCGCCCTTCCATGTGATCCATCGGTCGGCTGACTCTCTAGCGGGTGCTCTCACCCGGCGGCTGGACGCTTTCTCTGAGCCCACCCACCTTGATCGCCGAACCGGTCCACCAAGGCAAGCTACGCAGCGGATCTGGGATCAATTGAACAACCGTTTCATGGCCCTCTTCGAGGCCGCCGACAACGCATAGAACAAAATTCGTCCCCTCAAGGCGGGCCCGGTCGAACTCGCTCGGCTCGAGGGCGACCTCCGGCGGAATGTCTCGCGAGTGCGCCTTCAGCTCGTAATAGCGGCCGGAGTCATCGATTGCATCGGCCCCGACTCCTCCCTTGTCGCGTACGTCGCGGAGCTCGGCATTCCAAAGCTTCCCAGCCTCGCGGGCTACGAGTTCAAGAGCTCGCGTCTCTCGATCAGGCTCTGAGCGTTTCCGCCGCGAAGCGGTGGTCGTGCTCGGTCGAATTCGATTCCCCTTCCCTGGCGGACGGAGGCCGCTTGGGGCCCCTCTTTGGTTCGGCTCGGCGACCGCTTGCTCACGACCGCCGCCGTCAACCACCACGACGGTCGCCTCAATATCTGCCAGTTGTTTGAGCGGGCGGATCGGCTCGGACTCTTCAGCAGCTCGCTGTGAGGCGGGGCCGTCTCGCTCGGCGGTCGATCGCTCTGACCGATCAGGAGTCCTAGAGCGAGCACCGCGACCGAGGTCACTTTTGGTTTCCACTGGGACCGCGCCTTCTTCGCGCGCCTCCTCGGGCTCGGATAGGTGCACTTCGCTGGGGCTAGCGTCGGCGTTCGCGTCTTTGAGCGCCTTGATCCACCCGTGCACGAGCACGTGCCACTGCGCATCTTCGGCGCCTGCGGCGCTTCCCAGCACCCCGGCGATCAATTCAGCGTCTTCGATCGCGTCGCGGTCAGCGATAGCCAGCACAAGATCTGGTTCCCGCTGGAAATGGGCCCGACGCGGAACCATTACCCGGCCATACCCGGGGATCGGCACGTCTGCCTGTAGACGAGCATTCAACGCTACCTTCGCCTTGACCAGGCGGTCCCACTCCAGCTGTCTCCCGAGCAACTCATAGAGTTCGCCGTCGTGGGCAGCGAGCCAGCTGCGCAGGTGCTTAAACGTGGCCTGTACGAGGGCGTCGAAGGCGCTGCCGGCGGAACGGGAGCCCCGGTTGATGCCGCTTGCGGTGAACGTCGCCTCCCCAAGGACGCTCACGCCCAGTGCATCACAAAGCCGGGGGACCGTCGCAATGGGCAGTGGCGGATGCCAGACCGGAACATGCTCGCCCAGCGGGTCCTCGAGGGTGCGATCCCGAATCGCATAGATCGGCCGTTCGACTCGCCACCCATCGCCGGTCCAAAGCGGGAGTGTGGCGAGCGCCTTTGGAGTCGGCTCGTCGGCTGCCAGCTTCTGGTCGATATACCGATATGTCTCGAGCAGGACCGGCAACTCGCCATCCTGGGACCCGAGCCCGGCAATGTCCCGAAGCACCGTGATGCAGTCAGCGACCGTTGGCCGCTGCATTCCGAGCAACACCCAAAGCCGTTCGGCGGACTCAGGGACGAACCGCCCGTGCTGATGAAAGATGGGTCGGCCGATGAAGACGTCCCGAGGGGCGCTCCACGTGCCGCCGGCGCGTACGAGTCGACCTCGGGTGAAGCGCGCCTTGACGCGGCTTACGGTCTCGCCACCCATGCGACGGTTGCGCCCTCGCGCCTGAGGGTCGGGACTCATAGCCGCGAGCGCCGCGTAGCAGTTCTCGACCGCAATCTTCTCGATTCCCTTCCCTGAAAGCTCCCTTTCGCGGACCTCCTCCAAGCGCGAGAGCAGTGTGTCTGCCATCGGTTGCGTTTCGAAACCAACCGCGCGGACAACCGGCGAAGAGGCACGACGAGCCTCCAAGCCGTACGCGTACTTGCGCGGTGCATGGCCCAGGAAGGCTTGGAAGGCCGGGGTTCTCACGGCGAGGTGACGTGGCTGGCGTCGCTGCCCCTGCTCGTTGGTCATCCACTGCAGCTCGGCGGCTACCGCTCGCCAGGTCGCTGGCACTTTCCCGCGCTGCTGCATTTGCCCGTACGCCCGGACTGTCTCCGCATCCTCTCGTCCGGCATAGAGCTCGCTCCAGGAACGCTCCATCGCGTTGATCAGCTGTTGTGCCCGCTTGCGAGCCTGGGGTATCCGATCCTTCGCGATGTCCCGCAACACGGCTTCGAGGTCCGGTGATAGGTAGTCATCCATCACCGCATTGAAATCCGAGTCCGGATCGAGTGCCGCCCGCTGGGTCTCGGTTAGATCCTCACGCGAGAGCAGCGTAGCGCGCTCTCCCCAAAGCTCCTTGTTGGTGCGCCGCTTTTTCAGGCGTGGGGCGAGCTCCGCCCCGAGGTGGCGAAGGAAGATCGAAGCAGCATTTCGCCTCCGGGGCTGTTCGGATCCGCGAGTTCTTGTACGAAGGAGCCCGTAGTAGCGCCGGTGGAGCCAGACCAGGTCCGGCGTGTCTTTCGCCGCCTGCGCCCATGAGGTCCGGGGCAGATAGGCGCGCGCCGGCCGAACCCAGTGCGGTGCTGGTCGCTTTCCGGGTCGCCTGCGTATGCCTTCCAAGAGGATTCGCTCGCCGACCTCCCGACCGACCTCCGCGGCCAAGCTCGGCGCTGCCTGAAAGGCATCGAACAGGGCGACCGCACCTTCGTCGTCGAGTTGCAAGGGGTTGGCGAGATCGCGCGTCGCCAGTGCATGGAGGGTCTGCTCGATGCTGCTCTCGGTTCGGACTCCTACGTCTTCCTGGAGCCATTTCGCGACAACCCGAGTCGCCGGCTTGGGTACGTAGAACGCGCTGGCGAGCGGCCGAAGAAGGCCGAGCCTGGCAATCAGTGGATTGGAGCCGCCATCCTCGGCAAGGACCAGCGAGTCGTCCACGGCTTGGACCGGTGAGAGGCGGCTGCCGTCCGCGGCCAGAAGGCAGCGAGCATCCCTCAGCCGCCAGCCGAGGTCATCTTCGAGCCCTGCTGCGATCAGCCGGACGTACCAATCACCTGGCCTTAGACCAAGCTCTTCATCGTCCCAGGCAAACATCTCAACCGCGTCGTCGACGTCGAGTGCCTCGCCGCACTCGAGCGCATCAAGCACAGCCCGCCAGCGACCACCGCGGTCTCTCAGGGAAGTTGGAAGCGGAGTTAGATCCGGAGCAAGCGCTTGGAGGTCGTCGCCGGTTAGCTCTCCGTCGATCGCCTCCGCCTCGTACGAGAGATCTGCGAGCTCAACGCCCGAACCGATAGGCAGCTGGACGTCCTCGCGGAGTGCCGTGTGCACTCGCTCGACGAGGAGGACAAGCTGTTCGCGAAGCCAGGAGTCTTCAACGTCCGCGACCTCGCTGACTAGTGGGACTCGCCTCCAACCTCTCGCCGTCTCGGCTTCGAGGTAATGACGAGTCGCTCCGGTTACGAGTTCGCCGACCCCTTTGAGCAGCCACTCGTTCCAGCCCTCGTCCTGCAAGAGGTCCGTCCGGGAGGTGTCTGTGTCGAATTGCGCATTGACCGAGAACGGGAGAGTCGCCCCAATCGCAAGCGGAAGTCCCGCGTAGAACCTGCCTGCGGCCGCGCTGTGAGGAAAAGCGACCGCCAGAGGCGTCTCAGCTGGCGTCTTCTTGTCGGTGCGGAAAAGCCCAGCTTCCGGTCGGATGCTCAGCGATACCCGGGTCCAGAGCTGGCCGCTTCCCGGGTCCTCGAGAACCACCTCCTCCGCGGAGGGAGATGCATTGTCGATCGGAAGGTGAAACTTCCGGTTCGCCCGCTCGACCAGCCCGCACTCATGGGTGACCTTGCCCGCTGCGTCGAAGAGCAAGAGGCGCCGCACTGACCGCAGGAATAAGAGCGACCCTGGCTCGAACTCCTGCAACCAGGTTTCGAATTCTGCTACGTCATAGGTCTTCTGGAGGTGCAGGATCAGAAGCGTGTCAGGGGCCTCAAGGTCGTAGACGCCGTCGATCGAAGCGATACGCTGGGCCGGCCTCAAAGTCTGGTCTCGAACCTCGAACGCGTAGGGCCAGCTGTGCACGGAGAACCTGTCCGACATCCGGCTCAGTGTTTTCAGGCCGACTCCGAACTTGCCCGTCGCTCGTTCATCGCTGGTCTTGGTCGTAATGAGCGCTTGGGCCATCCCCAGCACGTGGGGTGCGCGCACCCGGGTCCCGTCGTGGCTCACGTGGAGCGAGCGGCCGTCGCCTCCTATCTGAATGCGGAGTTCGCTGGCTCCCAGATCGTCAGCGTTCTGAAGCACTTCAACGAGGCCGTGCTCGCGCTCGACGTTGCTGCTGCGGACAATCCGACTTGCGCCCTCCCGCACGTCGCGTCCAATTCCGGTCCCGAACCGCTCGTCGAGTCCTTCGGCAAGAGCCTCAACGAAGTGGTCTGCAAATACTGGGGTGAGCGGGTCGTCGATTGCGGGCGCCGCTCCCATTCCCTGCTCCACAAGGCGTCTGGCAGCGCACCTGCCCGCCTCTGCGAGGGAAGCGGAATCTGCCGCAGATGGCATACCGATCAGTCAGTTAGCCCTGTAGCCACAGGGTGGGTGTTAGGGGGAAATTTTCGGGTCAGGGAAGCTGCTCAAGTCAGGTGCGGACGTGACGCAGGTTGCTCAGACTGAGCGCCCGCGACGCTTGTGGCGGGGGCCGCTATGCGGCGATCTTAGCGCTGGTTCGAGCGCGCCCTCGATAGTCATCCCTCGCGGATTTTGCCTTGCGTGGGACGCCGCTCCGTCGGCCGGCCGCAGAGCCTCGCGCTCCCGTCAGCGTTCGGAGAGCGCGTTCTCCAGAAGCGTCGCTCGTAATCCAGCTCGGCGATCTGAACGCTTCACCCTTGCCATCCCGCAGGAACACATCGCCGTAGATGATCGGGAGATCGCCAACTGGTTCTCCACGATTCCTGAGGTTGTCAATTAGCGAGAGGTGGTTTCGCGGCTGCCCTGTCTCGGAGCGCGCGATCGCGTGCCCGCAGATCGCAAATCGGCAAGGCGTCTGCACTCGCTCACAGCTCCGGCTTCTTCAGGTGTCTTGCTGAGTCGAGCAGGTCAAGCTCCGCCGCGATCCGGCCTAGTTCGACCGAGCTCCGAGCTCCGAGCTTGCCTCGGACCTTGCCGAGGCGCTCGGTGATCGTCGTCTCCTCCACTCCGAGCCATCGCGCGGCTGCCCTCCGGGACGTGCCCATCGCCTCGAGAAGCTCGGCCGCGCGGGCGCCCTCCTCAGTCCTTCGAAGCGCGGCTGGATGTCGTGGACCGTCTAGCCAGAACTCGGTTCGCATTGGGTATTATCGGAGCCCACGATTGCGGCCTGGTAGTGAGTGGCATGGCGGTCGGGTCATTCGTTCGGCCTTCTGTTGCTTGACCCATATTTTTGACCAATCAACCCTGTGGAACGACTGGAATACGCGGTCGGCACACCGAAAAGCGCCGGATGTGCCCCCTTGGCGCCATGACTTCTAATTGAAGGTCTTGATCGCGAAAGCGCCGCCCCCGGCCGAATGGACGAAGTTCCACCGGGATGCCGGCTGCTCCGGGCTACGGAAGGGGGAGCTCGCCGATGGGGCGACCTATGTGGAGCGTGAGCTTGAGGAGTTACCCGATACCGTCAAGCCGTGTCAGTTTCCATGCTGCTTTCAGGGCTACCAGACAGCTGGCGAGCTCAAGTCGAGAGTTCATGATCGCCCGGCTCCAAGACCGGAGCGGGGCATTCGGGTTGGGCAGGTTGTCGAGTTTCGAGAGCTGGGCGGGCGAGAGGTGACCGGGGTGCGGATCGTGCGCGGTGCAGCCAGCCGCGCAAAGGGCGAGTTGTCGGCGGATACGGCGATTGCGCGGGGGCTGCTCGGCCACGAGGCCGGCGAGGTGGTTGAGATATCCCTTCCGCGCAAGGTGATGCGGATCGAGATCCTGAAGGTGGGCTGACCCAACCTCCGGGTCCCGACGTGAGCTCTGGACACGTAAGACCCATTCCCCACCTATCGCCAATTGATGGCTAGCCAGTCGCTCTGCACGCTCTCGAGATGGTGCTCGAGAGACCGCTCGGGCGGCCAAGTTGACACGCTGCCGCGGACGCGGGTTCGATTCCCGCCGTCTCCACTACAGCAAGGGCCGCCACCGTGGCGGCCCTTCCTCGTGAGCGGCCCTCGAGCCGCCCGCGGAGCCGGCGCCGGATGCGTGAGGGACCGCGGATGTCAAATAACTTCAAATAGTCCGCAGTTATTCGACATCCGCCGGCCCTCCACTCGTTGCCGGCGGTCTGAGCGCGGCGAGGAGCGCTATGGCTGGATCAGCAGGTGAGCTCCGGCGGTGTCCAGGCCGGCCAGTTGGGCGTCCCGGCGGGCCGTCCGGAGAAGTAGCGGGCGACGACGAGGAACGATCCCCGTGAGTTGTCGTAGACGGTGGCCTCGTCGGCGATTGCGAGCGCGCCGGCCACGAGGGGCCAGAGGCGATCGAAGCGCTCTTCGATCTTGGTTCGGGGGACGTCGTGGCCGCCGCCCTCCACCCGCTTGCGAACGCGGGCGATCGCCAGGGCCTTGGGGACGAGAACGACCTGGAGGTAGGTGCGGTAGCCGGCGGCTCGGGCCCGCTCGAGCATCTCCAGCTTCGACGGATGCGAGAAGACCGTCTCCGTCGCGAAGGACCCGCGCGCGGAGAGCAGCTCATCCCGGCGGGCGGCCGCGAGCTTGGCTGCCTCGTATGCGTGCCGGGGGCTCGACCCGGGCCAGCGCTCGGCGGCGATCAGGTCGGCGTTGACGAATTCGAGGCCCGTCGCCGGGCCGATCACCCTGTCGAAGAGCGTCGTCTTACCCGCGCCGTTGGGCCCCACCACGAGGTAGAGCACCGGGGTCCGCACGTCACTATCCGGCTACGGGCTCCTCGGGTGGCTCTCCGCCGCGTTCCACCACCTCGCCGTCGTCGTCGAGCTCAACCCAGCTCCGGCCTTGAGCGGCGAGCTCCCCCGCGATGTCGAGCGCCTCCCGCCGCTCCTCGATTCGCTCGGCCCACTCGGCCCGCACGATCGCCTGCTCCTCGTCGGTCAGCGCGTCGTAGCTCGAGCGCCCCGCCAGAACGTTGGCGATCGCCCGCGTGGATACGCCCTCTGCCGACTCGAGCTCGCGGCCGATCTTGGCCCAGTGGGCGATCTGCTGGGCGGCGCTGCGGCTGAGCAGGCTCCCGACCAGCTTCGCGTGCTCGAACAGCTCGTCGTCGATGCGCGTGGGGGTGCTTGCCATAGAGCGAGTGTAGCAATCTGCTACAACGGCCTGCGACGGGAGAGAGCGCCGGGACGGAAACGCCGGATGCTGGATGCCGTGCGGGCTCTGCGCGGCGCCGGCGCGGATCAGTCGTCGGGGAAGGGGAGCACCGGGACGGGGTGGGGATCGCTGGCGGGGACGCCCTGCTCGAGCACGCCGCCGACGGGTGAGCGCAGGGTCAGCGGGCTTGCGGACCGGGGGGCGTAGGTGACCTCGACGGCGGCGCGGGAGCAGTTCAGCGAGTGGTGGAGCTCGCCGCCGCCGGGCTGGGCGTAGGGCCAGGCGACGATCGACCCGATCGGCGCGTCGAGCTCGATCGTGACGTGACCGCCGCCGGCTGCGGGCAGCTCCGCGACGAGGTGGCCGGGCGCGTACTCCCGGACCCGGCCCGGGGCCCGGCGGGCCGAGAGGCCCAGCGCGACCCGCCGCTCGCCGAGCTGGAGGGCGCCGATCCCGGCCCAGGGCAGGACGGCGGGGCCGAGCGCGATCCGGGCCATCGCCACATCGATCCAGGCGTCGGGGCGCCCGTCGAAGCCGAGCCCGTTCAGCCACATCCAGCGGTGCGCGTGCTCGCTGCCCCAGTTGTGGCCGATCACGGCGGGCGCGTCCGCGAGCGCGATCGTCGCGTCGCCGACCCGGGCGCCGCCGCTCACCCGC
This sequence comes from uncultured Conexibacteraceae bacterium, assembly GCA_964487515.1. GTDB lineage: Bacteria > Actinomycetota > Thermoleophilia > Solirubrobacterales > 70-9 > RHKX01. The sequence continues at coordinate 8,191 of CAZARJ010000063.1, forward strand.
AGCCCGGTCAGCGGCGAGCTGACCTTCGTCTTCGGCAGCGGCGCGCCGTAGAGGCGCTCCCAGGGCAGGTGCCGCAGGCCGGGGCCGGAGGTCGAGCCGAAG
>CAZARJ010000064.1:0-8277 GCA_964487515.1 uncultured Conexibacteraceae bacterium
GTGCCGCGCCGCGTCGGCCTCCTCGTCGCCCGTCTCGGGCGCGTACTTGGCCAGCACCGCGTCCTCGATGGCCTTCACCGCCTCCTGGCGGTCGAGCTTCTCGGCGACGCTGGTCGCCTCGTCGATCGCGTTGCCGTGCGTGTCGCCGATCTGGGCCAGCAGGCCCTCGTCGACCTTCGGCGCCTCGACCTCGAGCTTCGGCTTGCCGGCCCGCGACCGCAGCTCCTCCATCGCGCCGACGAGCTTCTTGATCTCGGCGTGGGCGATGTCGAGCGCGTCGAGCACCTCGGCCTCGGTCACGTTGTCGGCCCCGCACTCGACCATCAGGATCGCGTCCTTGGAGCCGGACACGATCAGGTCCATCTCCAGGTTCTCGTGCTCCTCCTCGGGCGGGTTGACGACGAAGTCGCCCTCCAGCTTGCCGACCCGGACCGCGCCGACGTGCTCGGCGACCGGGACCGGGGAGATCGCCAGCGCCGCGGAGGCGCCGTTCATGGCGAGGATGTCGTAGGGGTGCACGTGGTCGACGGACATCGGCTGGCAGACGAGCTGCGTCTCGTAGTGCCAGCCCTTCGGGAACAGCGGCCGCACCGGGCGGTCGATCATGCGCGCCGTCAGGGTCGCCTTCTCGCCGGCCCGGGCCTCGCGCCGGAAGTAGGAGCCGGGGATCTTGCCGACCGCGTAGTGCCGCTCCTCGACGTCGACCGTCAGGGGCAGGAAGTCCACGTCGCGGAGGTTGCCCATGGTGGCCGTGCAGAGGACCATCGTCTCACCGCTCGTGACGACGACGGCGCCGCTCGCCTGGCGCGCCAGCTTGCCGGTCTCGAACGAGATCTCTTCCCCACCGACCTCGACCGAGACGCGGTGAACGTCAAACATGCTCATGTATTTCGTTTTCCTTCCGGAGCCGTCGCTTCCGTGTTCGGCGCGGGAGCGTGGGACCCGCGAGTTGACGGCTCGTCATTGGTTCAGATTTGTCGATACGGCCGGGAGACTACACAGCGCGGCCGCCGGCCAGCGCGTCCACCGGCACCGCGGCCCCGCCGACGAAGGCGGCCGGCGTCGTCGCCACCCCGGCCCGGATCCCGCTGTGGAAGTCCCGGCGCACCCGCTCCGCGACCGCTTCGGAGCGCCGGTCGCGCTCGAAGCGCTCCAGGTCGAGGCCGAGCCCGCGCGCCCGTTCCCACAGGTGCGGGTCGTCGGTGTGGGAGCGGTCGGCGAGCAGCCCGTCCCAGAAGGACCAGAACGCCGCCTCCGACTGCATGCCCGCCGCCTCTGCCGCCGCGTGCAGGAACGGGGCGCGCGGGCGCTTGCTGGCGAGCGGGAAGTGACGCACGCAGATCCGCAGCGGCAGCTCGGCGAGCTGCGCCCAGACGCCGGCGCAGCGCGGGCAGGCGAGGTCCATGTAGATGACCGCGGCCTCGCCGCCCCCGGCTTCCTCCCCGCGCACGTGGTCGGCGGGGCCGGGCGGTGGGGGCGGCGCGCTGCCGAGCTCGGCGCGCGGCACGCCGGGTTGCGGCCGCGCCTTCCCGGCCACGGTCAGGCGACCGCGCCGAGCGCGTCGAAGATCAGGTTCGCCCCGGGGATCTCGAGCGGCGTCGGCGACTCGTGCGCCCACTCGACGCGCCCGTCGGGGCCGACCAGCACGAGCGCGCGGCCGGCGTGGCCGCGCGTGGGGATCATCGTCCCGTAGGCCTCGCAGACGGCGCCCTTGGGGTGGAAGTCGGCGAGCAGGGGGAAGCCGAGCCCGAGCCGCTCCCGGAAGGCGGCGTGGCTGAAGGGCGAGTCGACGCTGATCCCCGCGATGCTCACGCCCCGGGCCTCGATCTCGTCCCGGACCTCCTCGTAGATCGTGAGCTGGTCCGTGCAGACGGGGCTGAAGTCGAGCGGGTAGAAGGCGAGCAGCAGGCGGCGGCCCGCGTAGTCGGCGAGGGCGACCGGCTCGCCGTCCTGGTCGGGGAGCTCGAAGCCCGGGGCCCGGGCGCCCGCCTCGATCATCCCGGCGCGGGCTAGCGCCGCAGCCCGAGCTCGCCGACCAGGGAGCGGTAGCGCTCCAGGTTCTTGCGCTCGAGGTAGCGGAGCAGACGGCGGCGGCGCCCGACCAGCATCAGCAGGCCGCGCCGCGAGTGGTGGTCCTTGCTGTGCTCGCGCAGGTGCTCGGTGAGCTCGTTGATGCGCTCGGTGAGCATCGCGACCTGGACCTCGGTCGAGCCGGTGTCGGATCCGTCGCGGCCGTACTTCTCGACCAGCTCAGCTTTCTTGTCCTTGGTCAGCGACATTCGTCTCCCTCAGAATAGGGGCGCGCCGCTCCGGACGCGCCTCAGGGAGGCGAGAAGCTAGCACAGACCTCGCGCGCGTCGGCGACGTCGAGGCGCATCTGCTCGACCAGCTCGCTGGTCGAGGCGAAGCGGCGCTCGCCGCGCAGGCGGCGCACGAACGCCAGCCGCAGCAGGCGCCCGTACAGATCCTCGGAGTGGTCGATGATGTAGGTCTCGATCAGCACCCCGCGGCCGCTCTCGAAGGTCGGGCGCACGCCGACGTTGACCGCCGCCGGCAGCCCGTTGGCGAAGGCCGCGTAGACCCCGTGCCCGGGATAGACGTAGCGCTCGTCGGGGACGATGTTGGCGGTCGGGAAGCCGAGCGTCCGGCCGCGCCTGTCGCCGCTGACGACCTCGCCCTCGAGCAGGAACGGGGCGCCCAGGCAGCGACCCGCCGTGGCCACGTCCCCGGCCGCGACCAGGGCGCGGATCCGGGTCGAGGAGACGGTCTCCCCCCCGACCTCGACCAGGGGCACGGTCGTGGTCTCGAACTCCGGCCGCCCGGCGAGCAGCTCCGGCGTCCCCTTCGCGCGCGCCCCGAAGCGGAAGTTCTCGCCCACCCTGACCCGGCGCGCCCCGAGCCGCTCCACCAGGACCTCGGAGCAGAAGCGCTCCGCGGGCAGGGACGCGAACTCGCGGTCGAACGGGATCACGACCAGCTCCCGCACCCCCAGCCCCTCGACCACGTCCCGCTTGACCCCGAAGGGCATGATCAGCTTCGGGGCCGCGTCGGGGTGGATCACCGAGAGCGGATGGGGCTCGAAGGTGAGCACCGTGTCCGCGCCCCGGATCACCTCGCGGTGGCCGACGTGCACGCCGTCGAAGCTGCCAATCGCGATCTCGCGCTCGCGGGGCCGGGCGTCGGGGAGGGATGTGACCTCGATCTTCCTCATCGCGGGCCGCTCACCGGTCGGAGGCCGTCGCTCGCGTGGCGGGGCTCGGCATGGGCTTGCTCGGCGCGGAGGCGGGGGTCATGGCGAGGCGGGCGCGGGTGGACGCGCGCCTAACTCAATCACGGAATCACGACCTCCGTACGCAGCCGCCCCCCGGCGAGGCGCGCGACCGCGACCAGGCGCCCGTCCTCGAGCAGCCGCAGGGGCCCGTCCGCCGCCGCCGCGATCGCCTCCCCGGAGCCCGCGGGCGGCTCGATCCGGATCCCGTTGCGGACCCGCCGGGCCGCCTCGGCGTCGAGCCCGATCGCCGGCAGGAACGCGACCAGATCCCCGATCGGCCGCAGCAGCTCCGGATCGCCGCCGAGCCGCAGCTCGCCGATCTTGATCCGCCGCAGCCCCTCGCAGTAGGCGTCGCCGAGCTCCTCGATCAGGGTCCGCACGTAGGTGCCCGCGGAGCACTCGATCTCGAACTCGGCCCGGCCGTCCTCGTGCGCGAGCAGCACCGCGCGGTAGATCTCGACCTCGCGCACGGGCCGCTCCACCTCCTCCCCGCGCCGCGCCTTGCGATAGAGCCGCTCGCCGCCGACCCGCACCGCGGAAGTCATCGGCACGCGCTGGCTGATCGTCCCGGTCGGCAGCTCGAGGCGCGCAGGGACCCGGCCCGTGTGCGTCAGCTCGCCGTCCGGGTCGCCGGTGCTCGAGCGCCAGCCGAGCCGGGCCACCGCCCGGTAGGTCTTCGGCAGCCCGAGCACGTAGCGCTGCAGGCGCGTCGCCGGCCCGACCAGGATCAGCAGCAACCCGGTCGCGAACGGATCCAGGGTGCCCGCGTGGCCGACCTTCGCCCCGAGCTCGCGGCGGAAGCGCGCGACCACGTCGTGGGAGGTGGCCCCCGGCGGCTTGTCGGCGAGGATGTAGCCGCAGGGGCCGCTCACTCAGCGCGGGCGCGGCTGGTCTCGGCGCTGAGCAGGTCGGCCAGCTCGCCGAAGGTCAGGTCGGTCGAGAACCCGGCCGCGCGCCGGTGCCCCCCGCCGCCCATCTTGCGGGCGATCTCGGAGACGTCGACCGAGCCGTCGCCGGAGCGCAGGCTGACCTTGCGCAGCTCGCGCGTGCTGTCGGGCTTGTCGCGCACGAAGGCGGCGACGACGGTTCCCTCGAGGCTGCGGATCAGGTCGATGATGCCCTCGGTGAGCGACTCGTCAGCGTCCACCGCCGCGTAGTCGCCGGCGGCGACGTAGGCCATCGACAGCGCCCCGTCGAGACGGCGCTCGATCCGCCCCAGGGCGCGCGCGATCAGCCGCAGCTTCGCCTCCGGGACGCGCTCGTAGAGGCGCCGGTAGACGCCGTTGACGTCGACTCCCGCCTCGATCAGCTCCGCCGCCACCCGGTGCGTGCGGGCCGTCGTGTTCTCGTACATGAACATCCCCGTGTCGGTGATCATCCCGACGTAGAGCGACTGCGCGATCGTGGGGGTGATCTCGGCCCCGAGCTCGCGCGCGATCGCGTACACGATCTCCGCCGTCGAGGAGGCCTCGACGTCGACCAGGTTCACGTTCCCGAAGCGCGTGTTGTCGTGGTGGTGGTCGATGTTCAGGATCCGGGACCCGTCGCGCAGCCACTGGACCGGCATGCGGTCGATGTTGCCGCAGTCGAGGAAGACGACCACGCGGTCGGAGAGGTCCGCCGGGGGCTCGTGGAAGAGCTCGCGCAGCGGCAGGAAGCGGTACTCGACCGGGAGCGGGAACTCCTTCTCGGAGAGGAACATCACCGAGCTCTTGCCGAGCCCGCGCAGCGTCTCGTGCAGGGCCAGCATCGAGCCCAGCGCGTCCCCGTCGGGGCTCTCGTGGGTGGTGAGCAGGAAGCGCTCGCCGCGCTGCAGCTCGTCGACCACGGAGCTCAGCTCAGCACCCGCGCCGGCGACGACCGTGCCGCTCACGGGTCGAGCATCCTGCTCAGCCGGTCGGCGCGCTCGATCGAGTCGTCGTAGACGAAGCTCAGCGCCGGCGTGCGCTTGAGCCGCAGCTGCGAGGCGATCGCGCCCTGGATCACCCCGTGCGCCGAGCGCAGGGCGCTCAGGGTGCGCTCCCGATCCTCCTCGGATCCGAGCACGCTCACGTGCACCCGGGCGCTGCGCAGGTCAGCGCTGGTGTCGACTGAGGTCACGGTCACGAATCCAATCCGGGGGTCCTGGAGCTCCGCCCCGATCGTCGCTCCGATGACCTCCCGCATGACCTCGTTTACACGACGCATGCGCGAGGTTGCCATCCCGGCGACTATAGCTCCCGCGCCGCCCGCGGGCGGGGCTCAGCCCAGCGTCTTCTCGACCCGGGTCGTCTCGAAGGCCTCGATGATGTCGCCCGGCTTGACGTCCTGGAAGCCGGCCAGCACGATGCCGCACTCCTGGCCCTGCTCGACCTCGCGCACGTCGTCCTTGAAGCGCCGCAGGGAGCCAATCCGGCCCGTCCAGACCACGGTTCCGTCGCGCACCAGCCGCGCCTCGGCGTCGCGCGCGATGCGGCCCTCGCTGACCCGCGAGCCGGCGATCGTGCCGACCTTCGAGGCCTTGAAGATCTCCAGCACCTCGGCCTCGCCGAGCGCCTTCTCGATCTCGTCCGGCTCGAGCATGCCCTCCATCGCCGCGCGCAGCTCCTCGGTCACCTTGTAGATCACCGAGTAGGTGCGGATCTCGACGCCCTCGGTGGCGGCGGCGCGGCGTGCGTCCGCCAGCGGCCTCACGTTGAAGCCGATGATGATCGCGTCGGAGGCGGCGGCGAGCATCACGTCGGACTCGTTGATCCCGCCCGCGGCGGCACGGACGATGTCGACCGAAACCTCGTCCTGGGGGAGCTTCGCGATCTCGTCCTGGAGCGCCTCCAGGGAGCCTGAGACGTCTGCCTTGAGCAGCAGGTTGAGGTGCTTGATCTCGCCCTCGCGGGCCTTCGAGAAGACGTCCTCGAGGCTGATCCGCCGGGCCTGGCGGCGGGCCAGCGCCTCGGTCTTGAGCCGGTTGGCGCGCTCGCCCGCGAGCTGGCGGGCGCGGCGGTCGTTCTCGACCACCCGGGTCCGCTCGCCGGCCTCGCAGACGCCGTCGAAGCCGAGCACCTCGACCGGCTCGCCCGGCCCGGCCTCGGTGATCCGCTCGCCGGTGAAGTCGTGCATCGCCCGCACGCGGCCCCACTGCGAGCCGGCCACCAGCGAGTCGCCGACGCGCAGGGTCCCGCGCTGCACGAGCACGGTCACCACGGCGCCGCGGCCGGGATCCAGGTGGGACTCGATCACGGTCCCCGACGCCTCCGCGCTCGGGTTCGCCTTCAGGTCCTCCAGCTCGGTGACCAGGAGGATCATCTGCAGCAGGTTGTCGATCCCCTCGCCCGTCTTCGCGGAGACGTCGGTGTAGACGGTCTCGCCGCCCCAGTCCTCGGGCTGCAGGCCCAGGTTGGCGAGCTCGCCGCGCACCTTGTCCGGCGTCGCGTCGGGCTTGTCGATCTTGTTGACCGCGATCATCACCGGGACCTCGGCGGCCTTCGCGTGGTCGATCGCCTCGACCGTCTGCGGCATCACGCCGTCGTCGGCGGCGACCACGATCACGGCCACGTCGGTGACCTTGGCCCCGCGGGCCCGCATCGCGGTGAACGCCTCGTGGCCCGGGGTGTCGAGGAAGGTGATCGTGCGGCCGTCCTTCTGCACCTGGTAGGCGCCGATGTGCTGGGTGATGCCGCCCGCCTCGCCGGCCGCTACCTCGGTCGTGCGGATCGCGTCCAGCAGCGAGGTCTTGCCGTGGTCGACGTGGCCCATCACGGTCACGACCGGAGGCCGGAGCACGAGGTCGTCCTCGGAGTCCTCGTAGGCCGGCTCCGCATCGACCTCCTCGTCCGCGTGGACGATCTCGACGTCCTGCTTGAACTCGTCCGCAAGCACGACGATCGTCTCGTCGGTCAGGGTCTGGGTCAGGGTCGCCATCTCGCCCTGCTGCATCAGCTTCTTGATCACCTCGGCGGGGCTGGCGCCGAACGTCTCGGCGACCTCGCGGACCGACGCCCCGGAGTTCACCTTCAGCGTCTGCGTCTCGGGGACGTCGGGGGTCTTCAGCTCCGGCGACTCGTCGAACGCCGGGCGACGGCGGCGTCCGCGGCGGCGCGGCGGGCGCTGCTGCGGCCCCTTCGACATCTGGTCGCGGCGCGCGGCCTGCGAGTCGATGACCACGCGGCGGCGCTTCTTGCCCGCTCCGTCCCCCCCGCTGCCGCCGCCCGGGGCGGGCGGGCGCTTGGCGGGCGCCGGGCGCGAGCCCTTGGTGGCGGTCGCGGCCCTCGCCGGGCGCTTCTTGGGCAGCGCGCCGGCGGCGGCGAGCGCCTTCAGGGCCTCCGCCTGCTCGACGCTGGAGGAGGCCGTCTTCACCTCCACGCCGGAGGCGCGCAGGGCCGACAGAACGCGGTCGTTCTCCAGCCCCAGGGCCTTCGCCAGCTCGTGGACGCGTCGCTTCGCCATGCGGGTCGCCTAGGCCTCCTGCTCCTGGGCTTCCTGCTCGGCGCCGTCGGGCTCGCCGCCGCTTTCGACCACCGCCTCCGCCCCGTCCGGCTCGGCGCCGTCCGCGGCAGCATCGGCCGCAGCGTCACCCTCGGCGCCCTCGGCCTCGGCACTGCCCTCGCCCGCGGCGTCGCCGCCGTCGCCGGCAGCGTCGGCCTCGGCCTCCTCGGCCTCACTCTCGGCGCCCTCGGCCTCGGGGTCGCCGCCGGCCTCAGCCTCCTCGGCTTCGCCGTCCTCGGCTTTCCCGCCGGCATCGGCGTCGCCCCCGGCTCCGGCGCCGGCCGCCTCAGCCTCCTCGCCCTCGCCCTCATCTTCGGCTCCGGCGCCGGCCTCTGCCTCCTCGCCGGCGGCCTCCTCGGCCGCCTCAGCCTCGGCGGCGGCCTCGTCGAACGCCTCCTGGGCGCGGGTCACGATCGGCTCCACGTCCCCTTCGGCGGCGCCGGGGTCGGCGAGGGTGGCGACCTCCTCCTCGCTCAGGCCGGCGAGCACCGTGACCTGGTTGGTCGTGAAGCGCGCCAGCGCCTGGTGGGTCTGGAGCCCGCAGT
>CAZARJ010000065.1:0-5625 GCA_964487515.1 uncultured Conexibacteraceae bacterium
GCGCGCAGTCGCTCGCGGACGGCATCAGGGGTGACCGGTTTGCCGTTGTGGGCAAGCATCTGCACCGCCACCGCGGCCATCGGCTCGGGCGCGTCGGGGACGTGGACCCGCACCCACTCGACCGCCTCCGCGATCGTCGGGGTGTTTGCGGCCGCCGAGACACCTGGGTTGCGGCCGAGTTTGCGGCCGAGTTCGCGCGGGGTCTCTCGTTTCCCCTGCAAACCGGCTTCGGGGATTTCGGACCCCGGAGGGGTAGATGGGGCCCCGGAAACCCGCTTAGGAGCTTGGATTTCCCCCTGATTTCGCTCCCCGCCGAACCGATGGGCGCGAGTGGTTGGAACAGGTGCGAAATCGGCGGCGCCAGTAGGGCTGCCGACGCCCTGCGTCCGAGATTGCGGCCGAGTCACGCTGACTTCCTCCTTTGTGTTCTGACCTTCTGAAGTTCCGGGACGGGCTGGAAGGCGGCCTTCAAGCGCCTGCGCGCCCCATCCTCGGAGGGGTGTCCGTACAGCTCTTGGACCAGGCGCCCGCCGTCCGTGTGGCCGAGTTGCACCGCCACGTCGCTCGGCGTCAGCTCTCGCTCGAGCAGGTGCGTCGCGCAGAAGTGGCGCAGCTCGTAGAAGTCCATCGCGGGTCGCCCAGCGGCGGCGCGAACCGCCTTCCACCAGTAGCTCATCGACGGCGCCTGCCACTGCTTGCCGGTCGGCGTCGTGAACAACAGCTCCGTGTCCATCCGGCGCGGGGTCGCGGCCAGGGCGGCCCGGGCGGGGGGAGGCAGGATGATGGTCCGCGTCCGTCCGTTCTTCGGTGGTGCGACCTCCCCCTTGTAGATCCGGCGGCTCACCGTGATCTCGTCGCGGGCCAGGTCTAGGTCGTCCCAGCGCAGCTCCCACAGCTCGCCTGGGCGAACTCCCGTGTAGGCCGCGAACAGGATCATCGCCGCGAAGCCCTCGTTGGCTACCTCGCGGGCCGTTTCGGCCAGAGCTTCGACCTCCTCGGAGGTGGGCGGGATGATGTCCTTGCGTCCGCGCGAGCCCTCGAGGCCGAGTGCGGCGAAGTGGTTGACCGAGACCAGCCCATCGTTCAGCGCGTCGTTGTACATCGCCCGCACGGCGGGGAGGCGGTGGCGGTTCTCCATCGCCCAAGCCCGGGCGATTACGCGGTCGGGACTGCGCGAGCGCCCCTTCCGCCGAGCCCAGGGCGCCCGCGAGAACGGCCCGGTGAGCTTGCAGCCCTTGAAGTCGGTCGCGAAGCCTGAGATCGCGTCGGCGTTGCGCTTGCGCGTGGACGCTTTCGGCCGGGGGTAATCGCGCAGCCACTGCTCCGCGAACCCATCGCAGGTCAGCGACGCTCGGATCGGTTGCTCCGCTCGGGCCCGCTCGTGAGCACGCCATGCCTGAGCTTCCGTGTCGAATGTGCCCAGGTGGACGTGCTTGCCGTCCAGGTATGGGCGAGCGATCCACTTGTCGCCGCGCTTGAAGACGCTCATGCCGCCGGAGACCTCCTCTCCCGTAGCCACGGGTCGGTTTCAGCAACCCGGAACATACGCCGCCCGCGCTTCATGTAGGACGGCATCCCGGCCGCGACCTGCATCTCCACCCAACGCGGAGTGCGGTTGTAGAAGATCGCGAGCTGCCGCTTCGTCAACTCCGGCTCCTTGCGGCGCGCGGCTCGTGGAAACTCGATCAGCTCCCCCATCAGGCCGCGGCCTCCTTCAGCGCCTCGTACCCGGCCCGCAGCGCGGGGTCGTCCCCGTCGTCCCACTCCTCGAGCCCGCCGATCTCCACGATCGCCCGCGCGGCATCGGTCGGCATCGAGACCGTGACCTCGCCACGCCGCTTCAGCAGCTTGTCGAGCGTGCGCACGACTCCGCGCAGCTCGTAGGACTCCTCCTCCGTCGCTGCGGGGCTCTCTCCGGCCGAGCGCGCGAAGCGCCAGGCGTCCCACAACTCGCGCTCGATCTGCTCGTCGGCGTCGGACTCGTTCATCCCTCCTCCTCTCACCGCAACTCGAACCGCGTCGAGCCGCGCTTGTCCAGCCTGAAATCGAAGGTCTTGTCCCCGACCGGGATCGCCCCGTGCTCGCCGGCGAAGCTCTTGATCGCCTCTCGCCGGCGCTTCTGCACGGCGTTCGTCCGCTCCCATGCAGCGCCCAGCGTGGACGCCTCCTCGATCGACTCGCACTCCTCGAGCTCGCGCAGCTCGGGCGGGATCGGGCACTTCGACTGCGCGGGGCAGCGCGAGCAGTGCGACCCCGACGCAGCGGGCCAGATGCCGGTCTCCAACCCGCGCTCAAGCCGTTTCAGCAGGCCGAGCAACGACTGCTTCAGATCCCACAAGTCTTCGCGGCGACGGATGACGATCTGCCCGCCCTCCATCGGAGAGCGCTCGAGCACCCGCCCCTCATCGGTGATCCAGCGCGGGAAGACCAGCGTCGGCCAGAACTCGTTGCAGCCCGCCGCAGGCGGGCGGTCATCGAGGACGTTCCCCTCGCGGTCCACCGTGATCCCCTCGGCGAGCAGCAGTGGGTAGAAGAGGAGCTGGAAGTCCTCCATGAGCTTCTGGCTCGAGGGGATGTTCAGCCCCGTCTTGTAGTCGTAGATGAAGCAGGTCCGCTCCGAGATGTGCGCCCGGTCGATGCGGCCGCGCAGGGTCCAGCCGCCGATCTCGATCGCTAGCAGGCGCTCGTTCGCGATCAGGGAGCGGAGGTCGATCGTCTGCGAGTGGCGCTCGCCCCAGTTGAACGCCATCCCGCGCAAGGCATCCTGCGCGTGGGCCGGGACCACCATCTCGGTCTCGAGGAGGATCGACTGAATGTGCTCGCGGGCCACCTCGCCGGGGTAGTACGGCTCGCCTGCCTCGAGCATCCGGTTCGTCGCTTGCTCGGCGAATTCGTGGAAGACCGCGCCCGTCGCCCTCATGTGCGACTGCGCGCCTCCGTCGTAGAGCACGTCCAGGTAGTAGGAGTGGGGGCAGGAGTCGAGCTTGTCTAGGCGGCCCATGCTGACGGTGCGCGGGGCCTCGATGTTCTGCTCGACGGGGGCGAGTTCGATCACCGGAGCCACCGCCCCTTCGCGGCGCGGCGGCGGCGGATCAGGTAGACCGCGTGCCCGATCGCTCCACCCGCAAGGAGTCCGAGGACCGCCGCGACGAGGGAACCCGCGGCGAGAGCGATCCAGAACAGCGCCGGGTCGCTCACCGGGACCGCCCCCAACTACGGCGCGGGTTCTTGGAGCCAGGGCGGCGGTAGGCCGGGTCGTCGGCCACCTTCGCGTAGTTCGCCTGGCGGTTCACCAGCACGCGCGTCGCTCGCTTCGCTGCGCGCTTGCTCAAAACGGGATCGCGTCGTCGGGATCGGCCTGCGCGGCCTCGACGGCAGTGGGGACCGGCTCGGGCGGGGGCGGGGTCGGCTCCGTGGTCTGCGCGGGAGCCGGTGCCCGGGGGGGAGTCGGGGTCCGCGCGGTGTCGCGCTGAAACCAATCGGTCAGCCGCTTGACGACGTTCGTCAGGTAGGCGCCGACGATCTCCTGTTCGCCGAGGTTCAAGTCCTTCGCATCGCCAGTTGCCGCAACCAGCCGCAGCGCCATCTCGTGCGCGTGCTGGCGCTCGATCCGGTTCTGTCGGTCATCGCCCACCGGCTGCGGGGCCGAGGGAGCCCCCGCCGCCTGCTGGACGGCCGCCGGGGGTGCGCCGTTCGGCTGCTGGCGGGTGAAGAATCGCCAGCCCTTGTCGGACTGGTCCATCTCCCCGTAGTAGCTCTGCCCGGGCTCGACGGGGGAGTCGGGCTTGCGCGACCAGTACACGTCGTCGTAGGTGGCGCCGTCCGCGCCCTGGAACTTGCAGTACCAGCGCTTCAGCGTGCCGCCGTGGGGGTTCGGTCGCTCGCCCCCGTCGCGGGCTCCCATCAGCAGGAAGTTGCCGGTGATCCCCATATCAGTCCTCGTCCTCCTCTTGCAGTTGCTCTCTACGCGCGTCGCGGGCGATGTCGGCCTGCTCGCGCGGGTCGGGCTGCTCCCAGCCCTGATCGTCCTCTTCCGGGTGGTCCCGATGCCAGCGGCTCATTGCAGCTCGTCCTCCGAAACGCCGAGGGCCTTCGCGAGCCTTGTCAAGTGGTCGCTGTTCATTGCAAGGCCGTTTGCATAGAGGGAGATCGTGCTTTCGTGGATTCCGGTTTCCCGCGCAATAGAGCGGTTCGTGCGCTCTCTCTCGAGCAGCAGGCGCCGGAACGGCGTGGCTTTGCGTGTCCTCTGTTTAGCAGTCACTAAACAGAAAGCTAACAGATGTGCCGGTCGTATGTCAAACTTTCGTTTGACGGGGGGGAGCCGTCGCCTATGACGACCTACGAAAGAGACCCGATCCGCATCGTCCTCACTCGCCTCCTGGCGGAGAACGACATGAGCATGCGCGCGCTCGCTCGAGAGACCGCGCGGAGCAGTGGGTGGGGCACGCCGGCGTCGATCAGCTTGATTGCCAACGGCACCCTGCTGCTGCCGAGGACCGAGGCGATGGAAGCGATCGCGCGGGCCCTCGGGATCAGACCCGAGCGGTTCGCTGAGTACGAGATGGCGCGTCTGCGCGAGGCGCTAGATCCTCGGCAGGTTCCGTTCCGGCAGGCTCTCGCAACTCTCGACCAGTTCGAGTCGCGGCCCTGAGCCGATCGGTCTCGAACCCGGCCAGATACATCCACGTCTCGATGACCCCGCCGGGGCGGAGCGCCACCAGCCGTTCGGCGATCCACCGGACCGGCGCCGCCGTGATCGCAATCAGTCCTCCCGACATTTCCCTCTCCCTCCCCGTCCCTGGGTGGTAGACCCTATCTCGCATCCCGTGCAACGTACACCGTGCGAATGACGGTAGGCCACTACCCGAACCAGGAACCCCCACTTTGCGGCAGATTCCTGGTTTCTCATCCCCCGGCAGAGGGATAGGTTTAAGCCGTGCGACGATGGATCGGCAGAGCCGCGAAGGAGATGCGTATCGACGCGGGCGTGAAGCCTGCGGACGTGGCGTGGTTCGGGCGCCTGGACCAGTCAACGATCTACCGTTTCGAGTCCGAGGAGGAGAGTTGGCCGCGCAACGCCGACGCCATCGTGGACTGCTACGCGCGGGCGCTCGAGGTCGGGCGCGAGGCGATCTGGCTACGCGCCGCGGAGTTGATGGCGGCGGCGACGGACCGCTCGGTAACGACGCCAGAAGGGCCGGGCATCGGGCGCAGTAGCGACGGCCTCCCTGCGCGCCTCAGCCGCTCGCGCTCGGCAGCCTGACGAGCAGTACCGCGTCGTCGCCCGCCGACCCGCGAGAGAGGCCGAGCAGACCGCACAGCGCCTCACCGGCACACCGCCGGAAGCGCCACGTTGGTCGCCTGCTCCACGCGGTCACAGATGTCCTGGATCACGCTCGGCGGAGGAGACTGTGGAGGAGGCTCCGGCGAATCCGGCTCCACCGGCTCGGGGGCCGGGTGCGGATCAGGATCGTCGCCAGAGCCGCCAGGCCCAGGGCGATCAGGCACATCGTCGCCAGGCTGAGCAGGGACGGGTCCGGGGGTTGTCCGTGGCGCGGGATCATCGGGGGCTCCTTTGCTCTCCTGCGCCCTGCGGCGCAGCTCTGGGCAGGGAATGTCGAGACG
>CAZARJ010000065.1:5725-8270 GCA_964487515.1 uncultured Conexibacteraceae bacterium
ACCACGCTGGCCGTCGCGTGCTGGACGAGCAGCCGCCCGAACCGCTCCATCATTGCCCTGCTCCCGTGGTCAGGATCATCGTCAACACGACCCCGACTCCCGTCACCAGCAGCGTCAGGGCCGCGGTGGCGAGCATCCGGTAGACGCTCGACTGCTTTTCCCGCAGCTCATCGAACCCGCGCTGCATCGTCAGGCGGATCTCGCGGACCTCGCCATAGAGGCCGTTGTTGCCGGTCGGGCCGAACAGGGCCTGGTCGATCCGATCCAGGCGGCGACGGTCCTCGGCGTCCACGGCCTACGGCCTCAGCAGAAGCAGCAGGACGCCGAGCAACGCGATGATCGCGCCCGCGGCGACATCGGTGAGCAGGACCGGCACGGCCAGGATCAGGACGAGAAGCCCCGCTGCCAGCTCAGTTGAGCTTGTTCCCGATGGAGTCACGGACGACCACGCCCTTCCCGGCGCGGGTCCGCACTTCGCCGACCGCGGCGGTGCCGACCCCGCCGACGCCGACCGCGCCACCGAAGGTCGCGAAGTCGATCTGGCCGGTGACCAAGCAGTAGAAGCCTGCGATGACGATGGCGATGAAGCCGATCGTCGCGAGGGGGAGGTTGTCGAGCATCGAACGTTCCTTTCCTAGTAGGCGGGCATGACGAAGATGTCGAAGTCGGCGATCCGGCGAACGCGCTCGTAGCAGCCGCCGCCGTTGGACTCGGAGCCGGAACCCGGAGCGGGGGACGTGTTGCCCTCGCGGGTCGTCACGGTCCCGTCGCCGTTGTCCTTGACGATGAGGGCGATGTGCTCGTAGCCCCAGAGAGTCCCGCCGCAGCCGGGGCGCGGGTGCGGGATCTCCTTCAGGCCGTTCTTGCCTGCGCGCGCGTCGGCGGCGATGAAGCCCGCGTACCCGCGTCGGATTCGATCCTCGCAGGCGGCTCCCGCCTTCTTGATCGTCCACCACGCGAACGCGCAGCCGCACCAGTAGACCGGCGACAGGTAGCCGGTGAAGAGGATCATCTTCTTGACGACGCCGCCCCAGTTCGATCCCGGTGGCTGCTCCGTCTTCCCGAGGTCGCGGCCTGCCGCCCGGATCGCTCGCGCGGGTCCGGCGCGGCGAGTCAGTCGGCGGATCGCCCGCCGCGCCTTCCGCCACTCCTTGATGACCCGGCGGCGACGGGGCCGGAGCCTGCCGAGCCGATCATGGAGCTGCTGGGCCTCCTCGCCCTTGCGCATGATCTCCTCGTGCATCTCGCGGATCTGCGCGCGCAGGAGGGCTTCGCGAGCCTCCGACTTCGGATCGCGCTGCTGCTTCTTCTCGCGCTTCTCGCGTAGCTCCTGACGCTCATCGACAAGCTTCTGCCGCTCGTCCACCTTGTCGGCGATGACGTGGGTGAGCCGGTGGCGACGCTTCTTCAGCCGCTTCGCCTCCTGGCGCTTGTCTCGGATCTTCTTCGCGAGCTTTTTCATCGCCGTCAATTGTTCACTAAACGGTGGACACTACGACCGCGACAATCTGCGGCGCGGGCGCGCGTAGCTCTCGAGGAGGTCGATCATGGACTCGTCGCCCGGTATCACCGCTTCGGCGCCGATCGCCTCCGGCATCACCGCCTGCGCCGTGTGCGCTGGCAGGGGGACGTTGCCACCGGGGAGGGCGGGCACCGAAGTCCCGTCCCGGTTGAACTGGCGCGGGGTCCAACTCGTTCCGCCGGTGCTGGCGCCGGTCGCAGCGGGCGCCGGGGCCCCGCCGCCACCGGCCACCGGGGCGCTCGAGGAGCCGGTGCCCTCGGCGAGCTGGATGTGCCAGGGCTCGCCGGGGACGACCTGGTTGCTCAGCCCGTGCTTGGCCAGGAGGGCAGTCTGCTTCGCGGTCAGGTCGGCATCGACGGCGTTGCCCTCCTCGTGCTGGGACGTTCCCGGTGCCGCCGCGGGTCCCGTGGCCCCGCCCTGACCCGAGGCGAGCTGCTGCTGGCGGTAGGTCGTACGGAAGCCCTCGTTGATCCGGATCGGCTCGCCGGACTCCTTCGCGACCTCGATCAACCGCGCCTGGATCTCGGGGTTGATCCGGTTGATTGCCATGCCTGCCCTCTTGCGCGGGACCCCGAGCTCAGAGGCGATCTCGGCCCGGCTCTCGGTCGGGACGAGCCACTTGCCGATCTCCTTGCGGGAGGGGGGCTTGACCGTCGATCCCGTGGACCCGCGCAGGATGCGGTTGGTCCGCTTCTTCCCGAGGGTGTCGCGGGCGCGGTCGATCAGCTTCTTCGGCACGTCGCGGGTCGATGCGGAGACCTGGTTGTAGGTGTCGGCGGGGGAGGCTCCCGAGGATGCCCAGCCCGAGTTCGCCCACGCCCGCATCTGCGCGGCGTCGCCCTTCTGCCGGGGGATCTCCTGAATGGAGGGGGCGGCGGTGTAGCCGTACTGATCTCCCCACTCGCCCCTGATCCACTTCCCGGCTGCCTCTCCTGCGGACTTCGGATCTCGCCACGCGGGGTCGCGGGTGATCTCGGTCGGGCCGGAATCGGTCCAGCCGATGTTGAGCCAGTTGTTGTCGCC
>CAZARJ010000066.1:0-8238 GCA_964487515.1 uncultured Conexibacteraceae bacterium
TCAGCTCCAGCCCGGCAGCGATCCGGGCGGCGACGGTGAGCGTCGGGCTGCTCTCCCCCCGCTCGACCTGCGACAGCGTCGCCGCGCCCACGTGACAGCGCTCGGCCAGCTCGCGCAGCGACAGCCCCATCCCCTCGCGCAACGCCTTCACGCGCGCGCCCAGCGCCGCCGGCTCGACGGCGGCCCCGTTCTCGGCCCGCCCCGGCGCACGTCCGTTGCTGGACGCCGCATCCGGCCGCGCCTGCTCGATTGCCACGCTCATGGCGCGTACGGTAACACATACATCCATCCGTCATTCCATGCACAGACCACGCCCTCCGCTGCGCGGCCATCCAACTGGGCCGGAAACAGCCCGCATGCGGGCTCTGCGCGGCCCAGAATCCCGACGAAGGCGTCGTCCCGGCGGGGACGATCTGGCTAGCGGGACTGGCCGGTGGGCCGGATGAGCATCTCGTTGATGCTCACGTGCTCGGGCTGGGTGACGGCGAAGGCGATCGCGCGGGCGATGTCCTCCGCCTCGAGGACCTTGCCGATCCCCTCGCGGTTCTTGTCGATCGCCGCGACGACGGCGGGGTTCTCGTTGTGACCCTGAAGCTCGGTGTCGACGAAGCCGGGCTCGATCACGGTCACGCGCACGTTCGCGTGCGAGCACTCCTGCCGCAGCGCCTCGGAGAAGCCGACCACCCCCCACTTGGTCATGTTGTAGGCGCCCATCCCCAACGACGCGATCCGCCCCGCGGTCGAGGCGACGTTGACGATGTGGCCGTGGCCCGCGGCGCCCATGACCGGCAGCGCGGCGTGGGTGCAGTAGAGGAGGCCGAGCTGGTTGACCTCGATCATCCGCCGCCACTGGTCGGTGTCGGCGCCGGCGACCGGCCCGAGCAGCATCACGCCGGCGTTGTTGATCAGCACGTCGAGGCCGCCGAGCTCCTCCTTCGCGCGTTCGACGAAGCCGTTCGCGGCCTGCTCGTCGGTGACGTCGGTGGGGATCGCCACCGCCCGCCCGCCGGCGCCGTTGATCCGCTCGGCGAGCGCGGCGATCCGCTCCTCGCGGCGCGCGGCCAGCGCCACCGCGGCGCCCTCCGCGACGAGCGCCAGAGCGGTCGCCTCGCCGATCCCGGACGAGGCGCCGGTGATCGCCGCGACCCTGCCGTCCAAGCCTCCCACGAGCGCAGACCCTACCCGGGCCGGGGCCGGCCACGCCCGCTCGGGGGCGTGGCCGGAGCCCGCCGCTACGGGCCGGGCGGCACCGGGGAGCCGGCGGCGTCGGCGGTCGCCGACTCGGCCTCGCGGATCGCGGCGCCCTCGAGCGCGTTGGAGAGCGCCCGCACGTAGGCGCTGGCGCTGGCCTCGATGATGTCGGTCGAGACGCCCTGGCCGCTCGCCAGGCGCCCGTGGGCGCGCAGCATCACGGTCACCTCGCCGAGCGCGTCGTCGCCCTCGCCGACCGAGGCGACCGTGTACTCGCGCAGCTCGCACTCGGTGTCGATCGCGTCCCGGATCGCGCCGAAGACCGCGTCCACGGGCCCGTCGCCCTCCGCGTCGCCGACCGCCTCCTCCCCGTTCGGCGTGCTCACCCCGACCCGGGCGTGCGGCTTGCGACGCGTGCCGGCCTCGACCTCGAACCAGGTCAGCTCGTACTTCTCCGAGGTCTCGCGGATCTCGTCGGAGACGATCGCCTCCAGGTCGAGCGCCGTGACCTGCTTCTTCTTGTCCGCCAGCTCCTTGAAGCGCTTGAACGCCTGGTTGAGCGCGTTGCCCTCGACCTCGAAGCCGAGCTGCTGGAGCGCGTCGTGCAGGGCGTGGCGGCCGGAGTGCTTGCCGAGCACGATGTTGTTCGACTCGTAGCCGACGTCGCGCGCGTCCATGATCTCGAAGGTGGAGCGCTCCTTCAGCACCCCGTCCTGGTGGATCCCGGACTCGTGCGCGAACGCGTTGCGGCCCACCACCGCCTTGTTCGGCGGCACGGCGTAGCCGGTGAAGCGGGAGACCATGCGGCTCGTCCGCGCCAGCTCCGTCGTGTCCAGCCCGGTGTCGAAGCCGTGGCCGGCGCGCCGCGTGCGCAGCAGCATCGTGATCTCCTCCAGCGAGCAGTTGCCGGCCCGCTCGCCGATCCCGTTCACCGCGCACTCGACCTGACGCGCCCCGGCGACGACGCCGGCGAAGGAGTTCGCGACCGCCAGGCCGAGGTCGTCGTGGCAGTGGACCGACAGGCGCACGTCGCGCAGCGAGGGCACCAGCTCGTAGAGGCGCTCCAGGTAGGCGGTGTACTCGGCCGGGGTCGTGTAGCCGACCGTGTCGGGGATGTTGATCACGTCCGCCCCCTCGGCGATCGCGATCCCGACCACCTCGGCGGTGAAGTCGAGATCGGCGCGGGTCGCGTCCATGGGCGAGAACTCGACGTCCTCGCAGAGCTCGCGGGCGTGGGCGACGGCGGCCCGGGCCTGGCCCTTGACGTCGTCGCGGTCGGTTCGCAGCTGGTGGGTGATGTGGATGTCGGAGGTCGAGATGAACGTGTGGATCCGGGGCCGCTCCGCATCCTTGATCGCGCCCCAGGCCGCGTCGATGTCGGCCTTGTGGGTGCGCGCCAGCCCGCAGACCACCGGGCCCTCGACGGCGCGCGCGATCGCCTCGACCGCCGCGAAGTCGCCGGGCGAGGTGATCGGGAAGCCGGCCTCGATCACGTCGACGCCGAGCCGCGCGAGCTGCGTCGCGATCTCGACCTTCTCCTGCGCGTTGAGCGAGATCCCGGGCGACTGCTCGCCGTCGCGGAGCGTCGTGTCGAAGATCTCGACCCGCTTGACTTCCTCACTGCCTGTTGCTTGCTCAGCGCTCATCGCTGACTCCTTCTCCTATAGCCGGCCCGTCCGGCGGGCCTTCGATGCACCTTGGTTGATCTCGCGGCTATCGCGCCGCCCAGCGCTACACCCCCCGAAGGGGGAGGAGAAGAAGCAGGCCGAGTCCGCGCTGGGCGGGCTGGGCGGGCTGGGCGGGCCGGTCGGGCATCGCGAAAACTGTAGCGGACGCCGCCCCCCGCAACAAGCCGCGCTCCCGCTCCCGGCGCCTCCCGCCCGGGCGGGGGCGTGGGTCAGGGGACGAGCACGACCTTGCCGACGTTGCGGCGCTCGTGGATGAAGCGGTGCGCGTCCGCGGCCCGCTCGAAGGGGAAGGACTCCGCCACGACGGGCCGCACCGCGCCCTGCGCCAGCTCCTCGCGGAGCGGCGAGATGACCCGCTCGAGGCTGCCCTCGCGCTCCCACCAGCGCAGCATGTTGAGGCCCAGGACCCCGCGGTTCTCGTTCATGATCGCGAGGCTCTTCCACCAGGGCATCGTCGCCGTCATCATCCCCGCCAGGCCCTTGAGCAGCGCCGGGATGCTGCGTCCGCTGCCCGGCTGCACCTCGCTCAGGCCGTAGCAGACGAGCCTGCCGCCGGGCCGCAGCAGCCGGTAGTCGCGGCGGAAGCTCGAGGGGCCGATCGCGTCGAAGGCGAGGTCGATCCCCTCGCCCCCGGTCAGCCGCATGACCTCGTGCTCGAAGTCCTGGTTGCGGTAGTCGATCGGGTGGGTCACCCCCTGGGCGCGGATCGCCTCGTGCTTGCCGGCCGAGGCGGTGCCGAAGATCTCCGCCCCGCGCGCCGCCGCGACCTGGGTGGCCGCGATCCCGACCCCGCCCGCGGCGGCCTGGATCAGGACCCGCTGGCCCTCGCGCAGGCCGCCGAGGACCACCAGGCCCGCGAGCGCGGTCGCGTAGGCGACCGGGACCGCGGCGCCCTCCTCGAAGCTCATCCCCTCGGGGAGCGGCAGCACGTCGCCGGCCTCGGCGACGGCGAGCTCGGCGTGGCCGCCGAAGCGCGTGCCGCCCAGGACGCGGTCGCCGGGGGCGATCCCCTCCACCCCCTCGCCGACGCTCTCCACCTCGCCCGCGACCTCGTAGCCGACCACGCAGGGCGGCGGGGGCGCCTCCGGGTAGGTGCCCGCCCGCGCCATCAGGTCGGCGAAGTTGATCCCGGCCGCGCGCACCGCGATCCGCACCTGCCCCTGCCCCGGCGCCGGCGCCGGCCGCTCCTCGACGCGGAGCACGTCCGGGGCCCCGTGCCGGCTGATCACGACCGCCCGCATCGCGCGCGGCCTCAGATCTCGACGGCGCGGCCGGCGAAGAAGTCGTCGCGCGCGGCGATCGTCTCGACCACGCTGGGCGGCACCTCGGCATCGGTGGTCAGCGCCATCACCGCGTCGCTCGCGCCCTCGGTCGCCCCGACCGCCGCGGAGACGATGTTGACGCCGTGCTCGCCGAAGGCGCTGCCGACCAGGCCGACCATCCCGGGCTGGTCGGTGTAGCGGAACAGGGCCAGATGCTCGGCGAAGGGCAGGAAGAACTCCTGCCCCCAGACGCGGACCAGGTACGGGTCGCGGCGGGGGCCGACGCCGGTGCCGACGACTTCGATCGACTCCCCCCCGGACTCGACCCGGACGGCGATCAGGTCGGTGAACTCCTCCGCCGCGGCCTCGCTGCGCTCGATCAGGTCGATGCCCCGCTCCTCGGCGACCGTCGGCGCGTTGACGAGGTTCACCGGCTCCTCGGTGTGGCCGCTGAAGACGCCGACCAGGGTCGAGATCCCGAGCAGGCGCGTGTCGTGCTCGGCGAGCCGCCCGCGGACCTCCACCTCGACCCGGTCGACCGAGCCGTTGCCGAGCCCCTGCGCCAGCCGCCCCAGCTTCTCGGCCAGCGGAACGTAGGGGGCGAGCGCCTCCATCGTCTCCGGCCGCACGGCGGGGATGTTGACCGCGTTGGTGACCACGCCGCCGCTCAGGGCCGCGTCGACCTGCTCGGCGGTGACGACGCCGGCCCGGTCCTGGGCCTCCGCCGTGGAGGCGCCCAGGTGCGGGGTGACGACCACGTCGTCGCGGGCGAAGATCGGGTGCTCGACCATCGGCTCGCTCGGAAAGACGTCGAGCGCCGCGCCGGCGACGCGGCCGGACTCCAGCCCCTCGGCGAGCGCGTCGAGGTCGATCAGCTCCCCGCGGGCGCAGTTGACGATCCGCACGCCCGGCTTCATCCGCGCGATCGCCTCGGCGTCGATCCAGTTGATCGTCTCCGGGGTCTTCGGCAGGTGGATCGTGATCAGATCGGCGCGCCCGTAGAGCTCGTCGGTGTCCTCCACGCCCTGCACCCCGAGCTCGCGAAAGCGCTCCGGGGCGACGAACTTGTCGAAGGCCAGCACCTCCATGTCGAAGGCCTGAGCGCGCCGCGCGACGAGCTGGCCGATGCGGCCGAAGCCGATCACCCCGAGGGTCTTCCGGTACAGCTCGTGGCCGCCGAAGCGCGAGCGGGCCCACTCGCCGCCGACCAGCGTCGCGTGCGCCTGGGGCACGTTGCGGAACAGGGCCAGGGCGAGCGCGAGGGTGTGCTCGGCGGCGGCGACGGAGTTCGACTCCGGCGCGTTGGCGACCACGATCCCGCGCTTGGTCGCGGCCTCGATGTCGACGTTGTCGACCCCCGTCCCGGCGCGGCCGATCGCGCGCAGGCGGTCGGCGCGGCCGATCAGCTCGGCCGTCATCTTCGTCGCCGAGCGGATCACGATCGCGTCGAACTCCCCGATCCGCTCCTCGAGCCGGCCCTCGGGCCAGTCGACCCCGACCTCGACGTCGTAGCGCTCGCGCAGCAGCTCGACCCCGGCCTCCGCGATCTTCTCCTTGACCAGGACCTTCGCCCTCTCGCTCATCTCGTCTCCCTTTGCAGCTCGCTCGTTGATCTGGACCGGGCTCAGCCGACGGGGGCCGGCGCGCCCTCGGCCGCGAAGACGCGCTGCGCCGCGGCGATCCCCGCGCTCGGCTCGGCGTCGTGGCCCAGGTCCCGGAGCGCCGACCCGAGCGCGCTGAGCGCGATCTCGACGTCGTAGGCGCCGTAGTAGCCGCAGTGGGCGATGCGCACGATCCTGCCCTTCAGGTGGCCCTGCCCCCCGGCCATCGTGACCCCGTAGCGGTCCCGGGTCAGCTTCGGCACCGCGGCGCCGTCGATCGACTCCGGCAGCGCCGCCGCCGTGACCACGTTCGCGTCCGGGTCGTCGGGGCCGAAGCGCTCCAGGCCGAGCGCCTCGATCCCGGCGCGGGCGGCGCGGGCGAGCACGGCGTGGCGGGCGAAGACGTTCTCCAGCCCCTCCGCCTCGATCTGCGACAGCGCCACGTCCAGGGCCCGGAAGAGGGTCACCGCGGTCGTGAAGGGGGAGTCGGGCGGCGACTTGCGCTGCCCGGCGGCGGTCCTGGCCCAGTCGAAGTAGTAGCGGCCGCCGGGACGCTCGGCGGCGAGCTCCAGCGCCCGGTCGGAGACCGAGGCGAAGCCGAGCCCGGGCGGGCACATGAGCGCCTTCTGCGAGCCGGCGACGACCACGTCGACGCCCCACTCGTCCTGCTTCAGGCTCGCGGCGCCGAGGCCGGAGACCGCGTCGACGCAGAGGATCGCCCCGTGGCGGCGGGCGACGTCGGCGAGCGCCTCGACGTCGTTCAGCACCCCGGTCGAGGTCTCCGACTGGGTCGCGAACACGACCCGGGGCGGGTTCGGCATCCGCTCCAGCGCGTTCCCCACCTCGGCCGGGTCGACGCGCTCCCCCCAGGTCACCTCGAGGTGCTCGAGATCGGCCCCGTACGCCTGGCAGAGCTCCGCCCAGCGCTGGCCGAACTTGCCGCAGGAGGCGACGAGCACCGGGTCGCCGGGGCGGACGAGGTTGGCGACCGCCGACTCCAGCGCGCCGGAGCCGGTGGAGGCGAAGCAGAGCACGTCGTTGCGGGTCTGGAAGACGCGCGGCAGGCGCTCGAGGACGCTCTGGTAGATCGAGACGAAGGCCGGCGCCCGGTGGTAGAGGATCGGCTCGGCCATCACCTGCGAGACGGCCGGCGGGAGCGGCGTCGGGCCGGCGGTCATCAGGTACTGCTTCGGATAGAGGTCTGCCATGTGCGTCCGGACTGAGGTCGGGGGAGGAGGATCGGTCGGGCGGGAGGTTAAGGGGTCGGCGCGGTGGGAGCGGGCGCGGCCCTCCGGCGCCGCGCCCGAGGCGGCTTCGCGCGGGCTCCTTTGGTCCGACCCGGTTCCTATATTCACGGCATGCGGGGCTAACGGAACCCCGCCCGACAGCGGAGGAGCTGCCATGAACCCGATCACCTTCGACATGCCCTACGAGGTCGACCGGAACCGCCTGACCACCTTCCTGCGCCCGATCGTGGCGATCCCGTGGATCATCTGGGTCGTCCTCTACGGGATCGTGGCGGCCCTCGTCGCCCTGATCGCGTGGTTCGCGCTCCTGTTCACCAAGCGCTATCCGGACGCGCTCTACGGGTTCGTCGCCGGATACCTCCAGGTCTCGACCCAGGCCGGGGCGTTCCTGATGCTCGCCACCGACGAGTGGCCGCCGTTCACCCCCTCCGCGGGCCGCGAGTACCCGGTCCGGCTCGAGGTCGGCGCCTCCCAGGTCGAGTACCGGCGCTCGCGGACCTTCTTCAAGATCTTCACCGCGATCCCCCAGCAGCTCATCCTGGGCGGGCTCAACAACGTCCTCGCCGCGGCCTCGGTAATCACCTGGGTCCGGGTCCTGTTCACCGGCCGCCAGTCGGTGACGATGCAGGACGCGATGCGCATGTCGCTCGCCTACACCGCGCGTGCCAACGGCTTCCTGCTCCTGCTCACCGAGGTGCACCCGCGGCTCCTCGACCTGCCCCCGCAGCAGGTGCCGGCCGACGCCCCGGCCCTCCCCGGGCCCGGGCAGATGCAGCAGAGCGGCACCCCGGTCGCGCCCCCGCACGAGCCCCCGGCCCCGCCCGCGCCGCTCAGCTAGACGGCAGGACCCCCGCCGAGCTTGCAGCTACCGGGACATATCCCGGATATCGGCAAGCCCGGCGGGGGGAACGGCCGGCCTCTCGCCGAGCTTGCGGTTACGCGGACATAGCCCGGGTTTCGGCACGCTCGGCCGGGAACAGGGCGGCCTCTCCGCCGAGCTTGTGGTTACGCGGACATAGCACGCGTTTCGGCACGCTCGGCCGGGAACGGGGCGACCTCTCCGCCGAGCTTGCGGTTACGCGGACATAGCCCGCGTTTCGACAATCTCGGTGGGGGCGAACGGACGGCCTTCTCGCTGAGCTTGCGGTTACGCGGACATAGCCCGGGTTTCGACGGGCTCGGAGGCGGGATGGCCGGTCGGGCGGCCGCGCCGGACGGAGCTCAGCGCAGCTCGTAGGACTGGCGCGAG
>CAZARJ010000067.1:0-8234 GCA_964487515.1 uncultured Conexibacteraceae bacterium
GCCGGCGGTCTCGACGAAGCCGGTGTCGTAGGAGCCGTAGTCGGCGACGCACTGGCTGTCGATGCCGGCCGCGTGGATCTCCTTGGCGATCAGCCCGCCCTCCGGGAAGTAGACCGCGGAGTAGATGACGTCGGGATCCTTCGCGGCGAGCTTCTCAACCACGTCGGAGTAGTCGTCCTTGCCGGGCTTCACCTTCTCGAAGCCGCTCACCTCCACCCCGGCGTCCTCGAGCTCGCTCTTCACCGCCTTGGCGACCGTGAGCGTGTAGCCGGGCGTCGGGTCGTAGGCGATCGCGACCGTCTTCGCGTCGAGCCAGTCGGTCAGCGCGGTGGCGGCGACGGGCGCGATCTGGTCGGTCATCGGCTGCAGGGTCACGCCCTCGCCGCTGGTGGCGGTATCGGAGGTGAGCCGGATCGGCACCAGCCCGGCCTCGATGTAGATCGGCAGCGTCTCCTTGCCGACCGAGGAGTTGTAGGGCCCGACGATGCCGTCGAGGCCGTCATCGATCGCAGCCTTGGCGGCCTCGACTCCGGTGTCGGGATCGGCCTGGTCGTCGATCGGCACGACCTCCACGTCGCGCCCGTCGATCCCGCCGTCCGCGTTGAGCTGCTCGGCGGCCAGCTCAGCTCCCTTCAGCATCCCCTCCCCGAGCACCGCCTGCTCGCCGGAGATCGGCGCCTCGAGACCGACCCGGAACGTGTCCGAATCGGAGCTTTCGTCGTCGGAGCCGGAACCGCATCCGGCCAGGAGCAGGAGGAGAGCTGGGACAAGGATCGCTGCAATTCGAGTTCTCATGCGACACCGTTCGACGTCATCCACGAGAGCCCTCCCGTAGATGCTCCCCGCCGAGCGATCCCCATCCGGCCGGCTCAGCCGACTCACTTTGGAGGTCGATGTTGAGTAACACCGCTGGGAGCGAAGCTTCTCAACATCGAGCCACCCGGTCGCGCCTGGCGAAGTGCGAATAACTCGCGACTATTTGAAGATTCTCGACCTCGGCCCCGGTGGACCGGCCCCCGGTCGCCGCAGCGGCGGTCGCGCGAGGCTCAGGCAGGGACGGGGAAAGCGGCTGAGCAGGTCGATGTCTTGGACGTGGATTGCGTCATGCCCCTCTTCCCCGAGGCGGCGCGAGACCTCGGGCGAGAGGTTGGCGTCGAGGAGCAGCCTCACGCGGCAGGCGCGATTACCGCGAGGTCCCGCTCTTGCGCGGCGGCGGATGCGTATTCGAGTGCGGCGAGGATGTCCTCGCGCTCCAGGTAGGGATAGTCCACCAAGACATCGTCGATGGTCGCCCCGGCCGCCAGCTGGCCGAGAACCGCGCTCACGGTGACGCGCGTGTCCCGGATACACGGCAGCCCGCGCATCCGGTTGGGGTCAACGGTGATTCTCTCCGGGGTCACGGAGAGCGGCTGATGGGATTCGAACCCACGACCTTCTGCATGGCAAGCAGACGCTCTAGCCAACTGAGCTACAGCCGCACGGAGCGGGGAGTATAGATCGGGGTGGCGGGGGCGGTCCAGCCCGGCTCGCGCGGTGGGTGGGCGCGGTCAGGCGGTGGCCAGCAGGAGGCGGTTGCCGGAGGGGTCGGTTAGGAGGGGGCCGGCGTCGGTGTTCTTGGGGACGTGGCCGGCGGACTCGGCCCGGGCCAAGACGCGGGCGCGCTCGGGCTCGTCGGGGAGCACGATCGTCGCGTGGAGCAGGGCCGCGGTGCCCGGTGGCGGGGGCGGCGCACCGGCGCTCTGCCAGGTGTTGGCGCCGATGTGGTGGTGGTAGCCGCCGGCGCTGAGGAAGGCGGCGCTGGGGCCGAGCTGGGCCATCAGGGCGAGCCCGAGCGCGTCGCGGTAGAAGACGACCGTCTCGGGGATCGCGGCGACCCGGAGGTGGACGTGGCCCATCACCGTGCCGGCGGGCATCCCGTCGAACGGCTCCGATGCCGGGTCCGGCAGCTCGCGCAGCAGGTCGTCGATGTCGAGCGGCAGCGTGGTCATGCGCTCGGCGACCTGCCCCTCCCAGACCGAGCGCGGGCGGTCCCAGTAGATCTCGATCCCGTGGCCGTCGGGGTCGGTCAGGTAGAGCGCCTCGCTGACGAAGTGGTCGGAGAGCCCGGTCAGCGGCACCCGGTCGCGCGCCGCGTGCGCCAGCCATGCGGCCAGCCCGCGCCGCTCGGGCACCAGGAGCGCGAAGTGGAAGAGGCCGGTGTGGGCGCCGGCGGGACGGGCGCCGGGCTCCTCGACGAGGACGAGCAGCTCGCGGTCGCCGGCGCCGAGCGTCGCCCTCCCGCCTCCCTCCTCGAGCGCTTGCAGGCCGATCGCGGTGCGGTAGTAGTCCAGCGAGCGCGCGAGGTCGGAGACGGTCAGGTGCACCGGCCCGAGGGTCGTCTCGGGCGCGATCTCCGCGCTGGCCGGCGCTCCTGCCGCGGCGGCCTCCTCAGGGTCGCGCAAGCCCTCCCCGGCGCCCGGGGAACCGCCCTCGCCGTCGCTCGCCTGGTGCATCGCAAACCTCCGTCGGTCGACTCGCGCAGCGGCTTGCTGCGGCACCGATCCTAGCTTCACGGCGCCTCGCGCCGGGCCCGGCAGGCCCATCCCGTCGCGGTTTGCAGCGGGGGTCGCGGTAGTCTCAGGGCCGCGAGAAGATGGCACCCAGCGACGACATCCAGGCCGGCGAGCACCCGCCGCACCGCACTCCGGCCCACGCCCACTAGACGATCGACGCGCGCGGGAGATCATCCAGCGAGCGGGTGCTCCCGTGGGTCGCCGTCAGCGTCGCCGCGGCAGCGTTCGTCGCCTGCCTGGTCCTGTGGCTGACCGGGGGCGCCGCCATCGACATCCCCTGGGCGCCCGCGATCGGCCTGCGGCTCGACCTGGCGCTGGACGGGCTCGGCGCGCTCTACGCCCTGCTCGCGACCGGGATCGGGGTCGCAGTCTTCACCTACGGCACCGCCTACCTCCCCCGCCACCTGCGCCGCGAGGGACGCCCGGCCCGGGAGGGCTGGCGCTTCTGGCCCTGGATGGTCCTCTTCATGGGCTCGATGGTCGGGCTCGCCTGCGCCCGCGACCTGATCCTGCTCTTCGTCTTCTTCGACCTGACGGCGATCGCCTCGTACTTTCTGATCGGCTTCGACCGCCAGCGCCGCGACGCCCGCGGGGCCGCCCTGATGGCCCTGCTGGTGACCGGGATCAGCGCCGTGGCGCTGCTGATCGGCGCCGTCGTCCTCTACGCCGACTACGGGACCTTCTCGCTGCCGGAGCTCTTCGAGCGCGCCCGGCCCGGGACCTCGACGGCGGTGGCGGTCGCCCTGATCGCGGCCGCGGCGCTGGCCAAGAGCGCCCAGATCCCCTTCCACTTCTGGCTGCCGCGGGCGATGGAGGCGCCGACGCCGGTCTCCGCCTACCTGCACTCCGCCGCGATGGTCGCCGCCGGGGTCCTCGTCCTCGGCCGCGTGCATCCGCTGATCGAGCTCAGCGACGCGGTCCTCGACGGGCTGCTGGTGGTCGGCTTCGCCTCGATCGCGGCCGGCGGGGTGCTGGCGCTCGCCCAGGACGAGCTGAAGCAGATCCTCGCCAACTCGACGATCTCCCAGTACGGCTACGTGGTCGTGCTCTACGGGATCGGCGGCAGCCTGGCCGCGGGCGCCGCGACGCTCTACGTCCTCGCCCACGCGATCGGCAAGAGCGCCCTGTTCATGACCGCGGGGGCGGTGACCGAGGCGACCGGCGAGTCGCGGCTCTCGCGGCTCGGCGGCCTGCGGCGGCGGATGCCCCTGCTGGCGACGGCGAGCGGCCTGGCGGTGGCGACCCTCGCCGCGCTCCCGCTCACGCTGGGCTTCTTCAAGGACGAGCTCTTCTTCGCCGCCGCGCGTGACGCCGGGACGCCGGTCGCGGTCGGGGCGGTCCTCGCCGCGGCGCTCACGGTCGCCTACGCCGGCCGCTTCTGGCTCGGGATCTTCACCGGCCCGTTGCGGATCCGCCCGCGGCCGATCCCGCGCCTGCTCGTGCTGCCGGTCGCGGCGCTGGCGGCGATCGCGGTCGCCGGCGGGCTCGCGGTCGGGCCCTTCGCCGACCTCGCGGCCGACGCTGCGGAGGTCACGGCGGCGGCCCCGGTCTCGATCTCCCCCGCCTACCACCTCGACCTCGGCGCCGAGAACCTGATGGCGCTGCTCGCCTGGGGGCTCGGCGCCCTGGCGCTGCTGCTGCGCGGCCCGCGCGACCGCTTCGCCCTGACCGTCTCCCGGCTCGGGGAGCGGCTCGGCCCCCGCCACTGGTACGGGCTCGCGCTCTCCCGCCTCAACTACGTCTCCGACCTCCTGCACGAGGCCGAGACGCGCGATCTGCGCAACAGCCTCGTCGCCGTCCTCGTCCCCGGCGGGCTGCTGGTCGCCGCGGCCTTCGCGATCACCCCGACCGGCGGCATCTACCGCGCCGGCCCGATCCACGCCGACGACCTGCCGATCGTCATCCTGCTCGGGCTCGCGGTCGCCGCCACCCTGACCGCCGCGCGCGACACCGGCCGCCTGCGCCCGATCCTCGCCGTCTCGGTGCTCGGGTTCGCGCTGGCCGCCGTCTACGCGGTCGCCGGCGCGCCCGACGTCGCCCTGGTCGCCGTCGTGGTCGAGACGGTCCTGACGATCGTCTTCGTCGCGGTCCTCTCGCGCCTGCCGCCGCACCGCAGCCGCCCGCCCGGCCCGGTCCGCTTCCTGAGCCGCCCGCGGCGCAACGTGCTCGCCGGGATCGTCGCCGGCGCGGGCGCGTTCGCGACGATCTGGGCCGGCCTCTCGCGTCCCCCGATGGGCGAGGAGACGGCGGGGGAGCTCGTCCGCAGGGCGCCGGAGGCGCACGGCGGCGACGTCGTGACCGTGATCCTCGCCGACTTCCGCGGCCTCGACACGATGGTCGAGATCACCGTGCTCGCCGTCGCCGTGGTCGGCGTGGTCAGCCTGCTGCGCCGGAGGGCCGGCTGGTGAGCATGGTCATCGAGGTCGTGGCGATCCGGCTGCTCGCGCCGGCCGTGATCGTCGCCCTGGCGATCATCGTCAAGGGCTACGCGGACGTCGGCGACGGCTTCAGCGCCGGAGTGGTCGTGGCGCTGGCGGTCGCGCTCCGCTACATCACCCAGGGCCGCTACCGCGCCGAGCGCGCGCTGCCGATCCTGCGGCGCGCCACGGGCGGGATCGCGATCGGGCTGCTGGTCGCGCTCGCGTCCGGGTTCTTCCCGGTGCTCTGGGGGGACCCGCCCTTCACCCACGTCCCGGCGCCGGGCGAGCCGGTCGTCGCGATCGGCACCCTGGAGCTGGTGAGCGCCGTCGCCTTCGACGTCGGCGTCTTCCTGCTCGTCACCAGCTCCCTCGTCGCCCTGATCCGCACGCTGGCCGGCCTCACAGGCGGGGAGCGGCGATGAACCTCGTCTTCGCGCTCGCCGTGGCCACCCTGTTCGGGACCGGCGCCTACCTGCTGCTCCATCGCGACCTGGTGCGGGTGGTGCTGGGCATCGTGGTCATCTCCCAGGCCGCCGTGCTGACCCTGATCGCCGCCGGCACCACGCGCGGCAGCGCCCCGATCTACCCGCTCCCCGACGGCGAGGTGAGCGACCCGCTGAGCCAGGCGATGGCGCTGACGGCGATCGTCATCGGGCTCGCCGTCACGGCGCTGCTGCTCGTCCTCGTGCTGCGGGTCGCGGTCGCCTACCGCTCCCGCACCCTGCAGGAGGTCGCCGAGGAGGAGGCCACCGAGGAGGCGGAGCTGGAGCGCGTCGAGGAAGCCGAGCACCGCGACGAGGAGGAGGCGGCCCGGTGACCGCGCTCTCGCTGTCGCTGCTGATCCCGTGGGCCGCGGGCGCCGTCCTCGTCTGCCTCGACGGGCGCCGGCCCCTGATCGGCTGGCTGGCCATCGGCGCCCTGGCCGCGAACCTCGCCGCCCTGATCGCGCTCGCGGTCGCCGTCGGCGCCGACGGCTCGGTCGTGCTGACCACGGGCGACTGGCCGCAGGGGCTCGGGATCACGCTGCGCGCCGACGCCCTCGGCGTGCTGTTCGCCGTCCTCTCGACCCTCGCGCTGCTCTCGGCGACGGTCTACGAGGTCCTCGACCGGGTCCGCTCGCGCACCTTCCCGGGGCTCGTCGTCCTGCTCGCGGCGGGGCTCACGGGCACCTTCCTGACCGGCGACCTGTTCAACTTCTACGTCTTCTTCGAGCTCGCGATGACCGCCGCCTACGTGCTCGCCGCCTACGGGGGCCGGCGCCGGGAGCTGAGCGCGGCGCTGCTGTTCACCGCCGTCAACCTGCTCGGCACCTTCGTCTTCCTGCTCTCGGTGGCGGGCGTCTACGACGTCACCGGCACGCTGAACATGGCGGCGATCGGCGAGCGCATGGGCGGGGTCGACCCGAACGCGGCGATCCTGATCGCGGTCGGCTTCTTCGTCGCCTTCGGGGTCAAGCTCGGGCTCTTCCCCTTCCACTTCTGGCTGCCCGGCGTCTACACGAGCGCGCGGCCGGCGGTCGCCGCGATCCTCAGCGGCGGGCTGGTCAACATCGGCGCCTACGGGATCCTGCGCTTCGGCGGCGAGCTGCTCTCGCGCGAGCTCGAGCTGACCGCGGTGGCGATGATCGTGATCGGCGCGATCTCGATGCTCTACGGCGGCCTGCTCGCGGTCTCGCGCCGCACCGCGAGCGAGACGATCGCGTACTCGGCGATCGGCCAGGTGGGGTACATACTCGTCGCGATCGGGATCGGCGGGCCGGTCGGCTTCGCCGCCGCGATCCTCTACACGGTGATCAACGCGCTCAACAAGACGCTGCTCTTCCTCGGCACCCGGATGCAGGGCGCGCTGGTCGCCGGAGCCTTCGCGATCGGCGCCCTGAGCGTCGCCGGGATGCCGCCCACCGCGGGCTTCATCGGCAAGCTGGAGCTCTTCCGCGCCGCCGCCGCCGACGGAGGCTCCGCGGTCCTGATCGCGCTGCTGTTCGTCGGCGGCGCGCTCTCGTTCATCTACATGTTCCAGGTCTACCAGTACGACTTCTGGCGCCGCGAGCGCGAGGGGCCGGCGAGCGGCCGCGGCCAGCAGCTCGTGCTCGCCGCGCTCGCGGTCATCGTGCTCGGGGCGGGCATGTGGCCCGAGGGGCTGCTGGCCCTGAGCCGCGACGCCGCCGAGACGCTGCCGGGGGCGCTGCCGTGAGGGGCCTGCTCACCAGGGCCGCCGGGCTGGCGACGGTCTATCTGCTCTACATGACGAGCCTCGAGCCGGGCGACATCGCGGCCGGCGCCGTCTTCGGGCTCGCGGTCGCCTGGGGGCTGCGCCTGCGTCACGCGGCCCGCGCCCGCACCAGGCCGCCGGAGCGGGCCCGGGCCGCGGTCGCGACGTTCGCCGAGACGGGCCGGGAGATGGTCCTCGGAAGCTGGCGCGTGATGCGGTTCTGCCTCGGCGAGCGCGCTCACCCCGGGCTCGTGGAGATCCCCCGCGACGGCCGCTCGCCGGTCGCCGTGGCGCTCTGGGGCGTGCTCACCGGGGAGGCCCCCGACGAGGTCGTGGTCGACGTGGACGAGGAGCGCGACATCCTCATCGTGCACCTGATCGACGCCTCCGACCCCGACGGGGTCCGCGAGCGGCACCGGCGGACGCTGATCGAGCGCCAGCGCAAGGTGATCGCCTGATGCCGGAGGCCGTGATCGTCGTCGCGTTCGCCTGGAGCACGCTGCTGCTGCTCGGCGGCGGGCTGCTGCTGCTGCGGGCGCGCGACACGCTGCACCGCGTGCTCGCGCTCGACGTCCTCGTGTCGATCGTGATCATCGTCCTGGCGCTGCTCTCCTACCTGCGCGGCGTCTCCTACTACATCGACGCCGCCCTGGCGCTGGCCCTGCTCTCCTTCACCGCGACGCTGGTCGTCGCCCGCTACGTGCGGCGCGGGAGCGCGCTCTGATGCTCGCCGTCGCGGTCGACGCGGTCGCCGTCGCGCTGCTGGGGCTCGGCCTGCTGATGGCGACGATCGGCCTCTACGGGCTGCTGCGGATGCCGGACATCTTCACCCAGGTCCACGCGGCGGGCCTGATCACCGGGCCGGCCGTGATCGTGATCCTGCTGGCCTCGGTCGCCAGCGGCCACGTGGAGACGATCACCAGCGCCGCCCTGGTGATCGCCTTCGTGCTGATCACGGCCCCGCTCGCGACGCACGCGATCGCCGCCGCGGCCCGGCGCGCGCCGTCGGGGGACGAGCCCGAGGGCGACGAGGCGGCGGACTGACGCGCGC
>CAZARJ010000068.1:0-8195 GCA_964487515.1 uncultured Conexibacteraceae bacterium
GCCAGCAGCGGGCTCCAGGCCTTCGCGTTGCCGATCTTGGAGTCGGCGGGGCAGTCGGATGCATCCCACTGGGTCGGGGTGCAGACCCGGCTCAGGGAGTCCTGATCCAGGAAGGTCCCCTTGGGCAGCACCGCCCGGACCTTGTCCAGGTTGGCCTGCCGGGCGGAGGCGTCGTCGTTCGACGTGTCGGAGTCGAAGTTCTCCGCCGGCTGCGGCACCTTCAGGTTGGCCACCAGGCGCGGGTGCACGTTGCGCCTCTTGGAGCCCTTGCCCTTGTAGTTGAGGCGCAGCTTCGGGTCGAAGCGCAGGCCCTCGCAGCCCGCGACACGGAAGGGACGCTCGAGCGTGCTCTCGCCGCCGCCCGTGCCGAAGACATCGGCGCCGACGCTCATCGGCGAGCAGTTCGTCGGGGCGACCATGAAGCCGGGCTCGTCCATCCTGATCCGCAGCTCCTTGACCCGCAGTGGGATCCCCTCGAGGATCGTCGGCATCGGGTCGGAGACGACGGTCAGGGCCGCGGTGCGCGGGTTGACGTAGATCGCGGCGCGGACGTTGACCATGCCAAGATCGAAGGGACCGGCGACGGCCGGCACCTGGATGTCGAGCGACAGCGGCGCCTCGTCCTTGGGACCGTTGCCGTCGGGGTCGTAGGGGCCGGCCAGGTAGACCTGCCCGTCGCGGACCCAGTAGGGATCGGTTCCCGCGCCGGCGGAGACCAGCGCCTGGCCGACCCGGGAGTTGGCCGGGCAGTCGTCGTGGGCGATCCCGTACTCATCGCACTGGGCGGCGTTCTTGAGCACCGCTGCGAGGCCCTCGGGGGTGCTGAGGTTGAGCCGGTCGAGCTCCTGGTCGCCGTCGTGGCGCTTGAGGCGCAGCACGAAGGGCGAGCTGCTCGCGGCCGCGTTGTCGATCATCCCGGCGCTGAGGAGATCCGGGTCGAAGGGCCGATCGGCCAGCGTCTCGGGGCAGGGATGCCCGTTGGCGCCCTGGGTGATCTCGATCTTGCTCGTCGAGTAGGCCATCTCATCCGGCGTGGGGTTGTCGACGTCGGCCGCCGACCAGGGTGAGATCTCGATCTCGGCCTTCTTCTCACCGCAGGTGGGCGGGTTGACGATCGCGCCCTGCTTGCCGCCGAAGAAGTCGACGCTCAGGCGGCTGAAGGGCAGCTGGGGGTTGTCGTCGAAGGTGGCGGTCAGCTGACCGGTCTCGGGGTCGGCCTCGACCTTGCCCGGCAGCTTCAGCTCCACGCCCCGCTCGGAGTTGCGCGGCACCAGATAGAGCGCCAGCAGCTCGTTGAAGGGGTTGTTGTCCTGCTCGGCCAGATACACCGGGCCCTTGAGCTGCTCCTTGAGCAGCGGGGTCTCGATCTCGACCGTGCCCAGCTTCGAGGCATCGGGGCAGTCGGCCGGATCATCCGTGCCCAGGCCAATCTGCTCGGGCGAGCAGGCCTTGAGCCCGTTGGCGGCGGCCGGGTTGACGGCCATGCCCTCGGGCAGCTCGACCTGGACCCGCTTGACGTGTGCCTGCGGCAGCACGTCGGGGTTGGTGAGGCCGGACTGGTCGACGTTGATGTCGACCGAGAGCGGCGTCGGGCTGTCGGCGGTGTGGTTGCCGACTGAAACCTGGGCGCTGGGGGTGAACGGCAGCAGGTCGCAGTCTGTGCCCGCCGGCGCCGGGGAGCTCATCGTGTCCCACTGGGAGTTCGACCAGGCGTTCGTGCGGATGACCGTCTCCACCGGCCCCGTGCAGGAAGTCGGGTTGGTGATCAGCGCCTTCAGATTCCCGTTCGCGCCGGTCCCGTTCGCCGGGTCGGCGGGGATGCCGTAGAAGTCGAAGTCGCTGAAGCTGACCGCAACTGCGGCGGAGTTGCTCGGGATCCGCATCATGATCCGGCCGTTGGAGTGCACATGACCCTCGACATATACCGACGCGACGGAACCCATCGCGGCTGCGAAGCCGAACTCGGCCGGAAGACCCTTGCGGGGGACGAGGTTGTAAACCTCATTCGCGTTGCCGGCCAGAAACGGGAGGCGGGCAGTGCCGACCCGCGCGGCGGGCGGGCATTCGCGGAGCCAGAACTCCGCCCGCGTGCACTGCTCGGTGGCCTGCGGGTTGACGACGAGCCCTGCAGGGAGGTCGATCTCGACATCCTTCAGGGCCACGGTCGGCACGCCACTCTCGGGAACAGCCGGGTTGACGCCCGACCGCTGGAGCAGGAAATAGGTGTTGGCAATGTCGGGGTGGGCACCAGCCTGAGTAACGAAGGTGTCCGTCCGATCCCAGACGCCGGCATCCCACTGCTCCAGCATGTAGTGCTCTTCCGGATCAGCGGCAACCCCGGTGGCCGGCGCGATCAGCGCCGGGCCGAGCAGCGCCACCGCGGCGGCGCTAACGATCAGGGCCAGCAGCCTGCGGGCGCGCCCGCGGCCTCTCGTCTCGCTCGTCGTCTGCCTGTGCATGTTCTCGCTCCCGCTCATCTCGCTGCTCATCGCGTGGTTGCTGCTGCCTTCGACCGGACGCCTCACTTGGCACCTCCGTTGACGCAGCGGCTAGCTCGCCTGGCGGCACGCTCGGAGCGCTGTGCGGCCTTCGCCGCACGGCGGTCGAGCTTCCGCGTCTGCCGGCGTGCCGCCTTCGTGCGCCGGTGCAGCTTCTGCGCCCGCTTGCCGTTTGCGCGCTTCGCCTTGCGGCGCAGCTTGCGCACCTGCCGCTGCTTGCGCTGCGCCTTGCTCTGGACGCGGTCGGCGCGCCGCTCGGCGCGGTTGAGCTTGCGCTTGGCGGCCTTGCAACGCCGGGCAGTGCCCTGCGATCCACCCTGCTCGGTGCCGGGCGTGTCTGTCTCCGGCGGCGGCTGCTCGTCGTCGCGGCAGGCCGGACCCTGGCAGGGTGGCTCCTCAACGGGCGCGTACTGCTGGGATTCGAGGCCGCCGTCCACCCGGGCGACGTAGAGGTCGACCTGGTCGTCGGTATCCGCGCCGACCAGGCGACCCCTGCTGATGAAGAAGATGCTGGATCCATCCTCTGTCGTGGCGACCGGCCACGCGCCCGAGACCGACGTGCCCGCCGAGATCAGGCGCGCCTCGCCATCCCACATGTAGACGTCGTAGTCGTTGTTGGTGTCCTGCGGCACCAGCGCATCGGGGGTGGCGAAGATGACCGAACCGTCCGCCATCAACCGCGGCCGGGGCCCGAACATCGCCGATGCTCCCGGGCTGGCCCTGTAAAGCGCAGGCTGGGCGAGGAAGGCGTGACCCGTCGGCGGGAGGCCGTCAACCGAGCAGGAGACGCACTGGAAGCGGTCCTCGACCGCGTCATAGCGCCAGTACTCGCGGAATCCATCGGTCTTGAAGACACCGAAGTCGCTTGCGGTGGCGAACATCACGTAGCGGCCGTCGGGCGAGACCTCGGCCTGCTTCTGATCGCCCACGGCGTAACGGACATTCGGCCCGAGGTAGGTGTCCCCCGGGATCGGGTCGGCGAGCTCGTCCGTGATCAGAGTCAGCCCGTCGTCATCGGCCCGGTAGATCTTCGGCCCGGTGCCGGTCGCGTCCGGGGTGAGGTTGCCCTGGGACTCGAAGTAGACGACCTCGCCGTCGTCGGAGAAGCCGAGCACGCCCCGAACGATTCCACCGTTGGGGTCGGTCGTCGTCAAATTGGTGAGGTCCCCGGTCTCGACGTCGTAGCGGAAGAGATCGGCTTGCGCCCCGGCCGGGGAGTCGGAAGTCAGGTCGTCGCCGGAGATGAAAAACGCATGCTCTCCATCCGGCGTAGCGCCGGCAAAGTTGGCGGTCCTGGGCGGCTGGCCTGGGTTGACCTCAGAATGCGTCAACTCCTTGGTCTCCTCGTTGTCGATTCGGACCCATAGCCGTGCCCGCTGGCTCGGCGAGAACGAGGACGTCTGGAAGAAGACGCGCGTACCGTCCGCTGCAACTCCCTGGAGATTGGTGGATGTATCGTCAATCGGGGCGCCGTTCTCGTCGACCGAGATCAGGTGAGCGGCACTCCCGTCCTCGGCGATCTCGTAGACGCCCTGCGTGCCCGGCAGGCCGTCAGGTCCGTCAGTGACGTCGATCGGCTCGCCGAGCGTTATGCCAATCCATCCATCGCGGGTGGCGGTGGCATCGAACTTGGCATTCTTTCCGGCGAGCACGTTCCACTCGCCGTCGGAACTGCGGTGGACGAGGGCATCCCCGTCTATGCCCGGCAACGCGATGTTCTGACCTGTGACGAAGAAGTCCTCCAGGTCGGCGTCAACCGCTCTCGGCAGCCAGCCGCCCAGACCGGTACCGATGCCGGTCCACCGAACCGGCGGCTGGAGCCCTTCCGAGGTCCAGCCATCCGGACCACGCTCGGCGCGGTAAGCGCCCGTGATTCCGAGGCTCTGCTGGCCGGCGAACGCCGTCTCGGCGCCATAGGTGACCCGATTGCCGTCGGAGGTTGTGATGTCGTAGCCGGTGACCACCGAGCCGCCGTTCTTGTCCGCCGGGGAGACGCGCTCGTAGGCCCGGCAGTCAGGCAATCCGGCGCTCGGGGTGCCGCCGCGGCGGAACTCCGCGTTCGGGCACTCGTCCGGGTCGGGAGCGGGCGCGGCCGGCATGAAGAAGCTGCGGATGTCGCCCTCCGCGCTACCCGCCGCGGTCGCAGCGACCACGCGGTAGTAATAAGTCGTCTCAGGCTGGAGACCTTGAACCGTATGGGTGACGTCGATCGGGTCGGTGCCGTCGCCCGCGTCGAGATTCTCGTTCGCGGGTGAGCTCTGCGCATCGGACAGGTCGGCCTCGGTCCCGTACTCGATCCACCACTTGGTGGGGGTCTTATTGGCATCGACGGTGCCTCCGAGCAGGGCGCTGCCCGTCCGGCTGCCCACCGGACCGCGCTCCGAGGTCGTCGCCTCGGGCAGGTTCGGGGCGAAGTACGTCTTGTCGGCGGTGACGTTCGTGCCGTCGGCGTTCGTCACCTTGAGGCGGTAGTGGTACTGCGTCCCACCGGTCAGGCCGGTGGCGATGCCGCTCACGTCGACTGGCTCGGTGCCGCTGCCCAGGTTGGCGGGATCGCAGGCGGCGCTCTGGCCGTAGTTGGTCGTCGTCCCGTACTCGAACTCACAGCTGGAGACCGGATCTCCGAGCGGGTTGACGGTGCCGGACAGCGCGGCCGAGTCGAGGGCCTCGAACTCCGCGTCGCCGATGGTCAGGTCGGGCACCGTGCCCGGCCCGTAGACGTCGATCTCGTGAGCGACGCCGTCGGCGCCATAGATTGTGTCGGAGGCCGAGTCGATGCCGATCGCGAGCGTGTCGGCCCCGAACTCGTCGAGCTTGGCGCCCGGCTGCTCGCTGTCGGCGCCGGCGTACTTATCGATGCTCGTCGGAGACGGGGCGCCGAAAAAGCCCGGTTGACCCGCGGTATAGACGTCACCGCTGGCAGGGTCGACTGCGAGCGCCGCGGCGCGCGCTCCGAAGCCGGTCGGCCGGTCGAGGTCGAAGAGCTCGGTGCCGTCGATCGCGTGGGCGACGACGCCTGAGTTCGTGACGGTGAAGAAGGTCTCGCCGTCGGCGGTGAGCGCTACACCGTTGAGCTGTGCGAGCCGGAGGCCGCTCTCCGCGTCGAGGGCAAGCGTCCCATCTCCCTGGACGGCGTAGTGGAGAAAGTTGTCATCGTTGTCCCCGAAGGCGGTCACGCGGGCGACGTAGAGATCGCCGGCGCGGTCACCCGCCGCGACGACGTCGAGGCCGTTAGGGGTCGCCGTGAGCGCGTTGTTCTTGAACTTCAGCTCGCGCAGGTACTCGCCCGTCGCGCTGTAGACGTAGGTGTGCCCGTCCGCGACGAAGCCGCTGGCTCCGGTGGAGACGTAGATCGTGCCGTCCGCGGGACCGCCTGAGTCGTCGACCGCGATGTCGGCGTTGGCGCCGAGGGAGAGCGGCGCGGGCGGGTCACCCGCCTCGGTGATCGCGGGCGAGCCGAGCGCGGAGAAGTCCTCGAGCTGCGGATCGGCCGGATCGGAGATGTCGTACTTGAGGAGCGAGTCCCCGTCGAGCACGTAGAGGAGCTGGTCGCTCTGGTGCACATCCATGACCCCCGGCCCCGCGAATGCGCCGGCCGGGGTGTCCGCGCCGTCGAAGGACGAGTCGAGCTTGTGGATCGGCTTCGCCGATGCGGGCGCCGCGATCACGGCCATGAGGAACGCCGCCAGGAGCAGCCCGGCGAGGACCAGCGCGTGCCTGGTCATGGACGGGGCTGGATGCTCGACAACGGTCGCGGTGGACCGTCCAGCGCCTGCGACAGCGCTCATCCTCAGCGTGCTCTTCCTCACCTTGAAGGCTCCTCCCATTTGATCTCCGCCCACCCATGCGGTGGGCCCGGCGGGCACAATAACCAACTGGGTTTCTCGATGTCAAGGGGGGTACCCCAGCGTCACCCTGAGCACATGGTCGGAGGGGGTGCTGGACGGGTGCCGCGGGCGGCCGGTAAAGGTCTTTGAACGCTTCTCGCGGGCTGCCCGTCATCCGTAGCCGATCGCGTTTTCCTATGTCATTCCGCGTACCTCGTTTCGGGCCCGTCCAGCCGCCCGCAAACCGCACGATCAAGCGGCCTGACAGGGCTCTATCTTGTTGGTCCGATGGCGCGTCGCTCCCCCTCCTCGAGGTCCCCGGCGCCGCTGTTCCGGATGCTCGAGGGTGGACAGCGCCTCGACCCCGAGCGGGTCGCCGCGCACCAGCGGGCACGGCTTCAGGGGGCGATGGCGGAAGCGGTCGCGCGGAACGGCTACCGGGCCGTGACCGTGTCCGAGCTGGTCGCGCTCGCCGGCGTCTCGAAGGCGACCTTCTACAAGCACTTCACGGACAAGCGGGACTGCTTTCTCGCCACCTTCGACGCGATCGCCGACATCAGCGCCGCGCGGGTCAGCGCCGCCTACCGGGCCGCCGCGGACTTCGACGACAAGCTGCACGCGGGGTTCACGAGCTTCGCCGAGCTGGTGATCGCCGAGCCCGCCGCGGCGGCGCTGGTGCTGGTCGACTCGGCGGCGCTCGGCACGGCCGCGATCGACGCCCGCGAGCGCGCCGCGGCCTCCTTCGAGCGCATGTTCAGGGAGACCTTCCGGGACTCCCCCGAGCCGATCGACGCGACCACGATCCGCGGCATCGTCGCGGGCCTGCGGCGGCTCACGTACCGGCGGCTGCGGACCGGCGAGACCGAGCGGCTGCGCGAGGACGTGGAGCCGATGATCGAATGGGCATGCTCGTACGCCGCGCCCTGGCCGCCGCCGTCCTGGGAGCCGGCGCACGCGGCCCCTGCGCCGAGCCCGCCGGCCGAAGTCGAGCCGACGGAGCTCGCCTGGGACGAGCCCCCGAACAGCCCCCGCAGCCGGATCGAGCTCAGCCACCGCGAGCGGATCGTCCGCGCGGTGGCGTCGCTGGCGGCGGAGACCGGCTACGAGGCGCTCACGATCCCGCGCATCTCGTCCACCGCCGGGATCTCGAATCAGACCTTCTACGAGTGCTTCCCCTCCAAAGAGGAGGCCTTCCTGGCCGCGTTTCAGGACCTCGCCGAGCTGGCGCTCGCCGACACGGCATCGGCCTACGAGGCGGCGCCGGGCTGGCGCGAGGGGGTGCGGGCCGGCCTCGCGGCGCTGCTCGCCTTCACCGCCGGCAACGCCCCCTTCGCCCGGCTGGCGTTCATCGAGCTGCCGGTGGCGGGCCGGCCGGCGATCGACCTCGCCGACCGCCAGGTCGAGCTCTTCACGGCATTCCTCCTCCCTCCCCACCTGCCGCCGGAGATGGACACCCCCGCCTCGCCGATGGTGGCCACGGCGATCGGCGGCGCCGTCTGGGGCCTGATCCAGCACGAGGTCGTCCGCGGCCGGCTGGCCCGGCTGCCGAAGCTGGCGCCGGCGCTGGAACGGCTGGCGCTACAGCCGTTCGAGTCCGCGCTCTGAGCCCCGGGGTCTGCAGAGCGGGCGCCCGCAGGGCAGGGGAGCACAGAGAGATGGGAGTCGACCCCCTCCGGTCTGCAGACCGGGCGCCCGCGGGGCGAGGTGCGGATAACTGCTGACTATTTGCAGATTTTCGACTCTGGCGGCCGGCGGCGCGCGGGCGCAGGTGCCGGACCCGACCGAAAGGGCTGCCGAGCGGAGCCCTGGACCTTAGGTGCTCGCTAGGCGGCGCCGTTCATGCGCCAGCGCTGGGCCCAGTCGTAGAGGC
>CAZARJ010000069.1:0-8166 GCA_964487515.1 uncultured Conexibacteraceae bacterium
GCACGGCCGCGATCGAGCAGCGCTGCATCCGCATGCTCGGCGACCTCTTCCACGCGCCCGGCGAGGTCCGCGGGGCCCGCTGCCAGGGCTCCTCGGAGGCGATCATGCTGGGCGGGCTGGCGGCCAAGTGGCGCTGGCGCAAGCGGCGCGAGGAGGCCGGCGAGGACGCGTCGCGGCCGAACCTCGTCTACGGACGCGACGTGCACGTCGTCTGGGACAAGCTCTGCCGCTACTTCGACATCGAGCCGCGCACGATCCCGATGCGCGCGGACAGGCTCACCATCGGCCCCGAGGACGTCGAGCCGCTGATCGACGAGTCGACGGTCGGCGTGGTCGGGGTGCTCGGCACGACCTTCACCGGGCAGGCGGACGACATCGCCGGCATCGATGCGCTGCTGGGCCGGATCCGCGAGGAGCGCGGGATCGACGTCCCGATGCACGTCGACGCGGCCAGCGGCGGCTTCGTCTGGCCCTTCCTGCACCCCGAGCACGCCTGGGACTTCCGGCTCCGCTCGGTGCGCTCGATCAACGTCTCCGGGCACAAGTTCGGGCTCGTCTACCCGGGGATCGGCTGGCTGATCTTCCGCGAGCCCGGCGATCTGCCCGAGGACCTCGTCTTCTACGAGAACTACCTCGGCAAGACGGACGCGACCTTCACGCTCAACTTCTCCACCGGCTCCTCGATGGTGCTCGCCCAGTACTACAACCTGTGCCGCTTCGGGCGCAGCGGCTACCGGGAGATCATCGAGGCGATGGATCGCAACGCGCGCTTTCTCGCCGAGGCGCTGGTGCAGAGCGGGCGCTTCGAGCTCGTCGGCGAGGAGCCGCGCCTGCCGCTCGCCTGCTTCCGGCTCGCCGACCGCGACTGCGGCTACGACGAGTTCGACGTCTCCGCGCAGCTCGCCGCCGAGCGGGGCTGGATGGTCCCCGCCTACACGCTGCCGCCGGACGCGGAGGAGATCACGGTGATGCGCGCCCTGGTCAAGGAGAACGTGCCGCACGCGGCCGGAGAGCTGCTGATCGAGGACCTGAAGGCCGCCCTGAAGACGCTCGACAGCAAGGGCGGCCTGCATCCCGACGACCGCCGCCGGGCGCAGCGCGGGCCCGGCTACTGACCCTGCGGCGCGGCGCGGCGCAGGGTGCCGCGGCTGCTCACGCCGCCGCCCTGAAAGCGGTAGCCGAGCCGGCCGCCGGGAGCGGACGTCAGGGTGACGAGCCCGCGCCCCTTGCAGCGGCCTCCGTCGCCGGAGCCGATCACCTCGATGAAGCGCGCCTCCGCGCCGCGGCCGCCGGTGAAGCGCCAGGTCCCCGAGCAGTCGATCGCGCCCCCGTAGCGGACCCGGTTGCGGGTCGCGTCGGTGAGCGACTCGATCGTCACGCGGATCGGGAAGGGCCTGGTGCCCGCCTGCCGCAGCTCGCCCCTCCAGGTTCCCGCGATCGGCAGCGCGGCGGCTCCGTCCTGCTCCGAGATCAGAGCCAGCGCGTCGCCGAGCGGCAGCGGCTGCTGGGCCTGGGGGAGCCCGGCCAGGTCCGGCTCCTCCTTCTTCCCGCACCCCCAGACGCCGGCCAGCAGCGCGCCGGCGAGGACGAGCGCGATCGCCGGGCGCAGGCTCAAGCCGCGAGCTTGCCGGTCGCGCGCAGGGTGTCGGCGATCGTGGTCTCGAGGTCGCGCGGCGCGTAGCCGAGCTCGCGCTTCGCCTTCTCGGTGCTCGCCCAGAACGTGACCCCGTCGGCGGAGTCGATGAGCTCCCGCAGGTTGGGAGGAAAGCCGAGCAGCGGGCCGACGAGCCGGCCGAAGGGGACCGCGGCCTTGATCAGCGGCGTGGGCAGGCCCCCCCTCGGCGGGCGCTTGCCCGCGAGCCGGGCGATGGTCCGCGTGAGCTCGAGGTTGTCGGTCACCGCGCCGCCGATCACGTAGCTCTCACCGGTCGCGCCCTCGTCCAGGGCGAGCAGGATCCCGGCGGCGACGTCGTCGACGTGCGCGATCACCGTGCCGAACCCGGGGAAGGGGACCAGCGGCATGCGGCCGGCCAGCACCTCGCGCGTCAGGTGGGCGAGCTCGGAGTGGTCACCGGGGCCGTAGACGCCCCCGGGCTGCACGATCGTGCAGGGCAGCCCGCGCTCGGCGATCAGCCGCCTCGCGATCCGGTGCGCCTGCCACTTGGTCTCCTCGTAGTAGCTGGTGAAGCTCGTGCCCGGGTGCTCGTAGCTCTCGTCGACGACCTCGCCGTGGGTGTTGCCGAACGCGGCGACCGTCGAGACGTGGATCACCTTCGGGGTGCCCGCCGCGAGCGCCGCCTCGAGCACGCGCTCGGCGCCGCGGACGTTCGCCTCGTGCATCTCCGGCCGGGCGCTCTCAGGGATCCCGACCTTGTAGATCGCGGCGGCGTGGATCGCCGCGTCGCAGCCCTCAAGGCCGGTCGCGATCGCGGCCTCGTCGGCGAGCGAGCCCGCGATCACCTCGCAGCCCCGGGCGGCCAGCGCCCCGCCCTTGGCAGGGTCGCGGGCGAGGACCCGGACCTCGTCGCCCCGCTCGCGCAGCTGCTGGGCGATCCGCCCCCCGATGAAGCCGGTTGCGCCTGTCAGAAAGACCCGCACCGGCGAAAATCCTATCCGGTCCGCGATCACCGCCAACCGGTTCGCCGGGCTGCCTACACTGAGGGCGATGAGCGCCGGCGGTCCACGAGCGGGGCGAAGCCCCGGCAACGGCGCCCGCGAGGGGCGGCGGGCGCGTCAGCGCGCGCTCGCGATCGGCGTGCTGCGCGGGGAGCCGGGGGAGGACACCGGGCTCACCGAGCTCCGCGAGCTGCTGCGCACCGCCGGGGTGGCGACCGCCGGCA
Source organism: uncultured Conexibacteraceae bacterium (assembly GCA_964487515.1). GTDB lineage: Bacteria > Actinomycetota > Thermoleophilia > Solirubrobacterales > 70-9 > RHKX01. Next base: position 2,841 of record CAZARJ010000069.1, read on the forward strand.
CGCTCACGCAGCAGCGCTCCGAGCCGGATCCCGACCGCTACCTGGGCCGGGGCAAGCTCGCCGAGCTGAAGTCGGAGATCGCCCGCTGCGACGCGAACGTGGTCGCCTGCGACGACGAGCTCGCGCCGCGCCAGGAGCGCAACCTGGAGGCGGAGCTCGGCACGCCGGTCATCGACCGCACGGCGGTGATCCTCGACATCTTCGCCGCCCACGCGCACAGCGCCGAGGGCAAGCTCCAGGTGGAGCTGGCCCAGCTCGAATACAACCTGGCGCGCATGCGGGGGCTGTGGACGCACCTCGAGCGGCTCGGCGCGGGGCGCATGGACGGCGGCATCGGCACCCGCGGGCCCGGCGAGTCGCAGATCGAGACCGACCGCCGCCTGGCGCGGGACCGGATCGCCGCCCTGCGGCGGGAGCTGCGCGTGGTCGAGCGCAGCCGGGCGACGATGCGCGCCGAGCGCCGCCGCTCGGCGATCCCGACGGTGGCGCTGGCCGGCTACACGAACGCCGGCAAGTCGACGCTGCTGAACGCGATCACCGGGGCCGGCGTCGGGGTCGGGGACCGCCTCTTCCACACCCTCGACCCGACCACCCGAGCCTACGAGCACGGCGGGCGCCGCTACCTGCTCACCGACACGGTCGGGTTCATCCGCAAGCTGCCGCACCAGCTCGTCGACGCCTTCAAGGCGACGCTCGAGGAGACGGTGACCGCGGATCTGATCGTGCACGTGGTCGACGCCTCCGACCCGGCTCCGCTGCGCCGCGCCGCGATCGCCGCCGTCGACGACGTGCTGGCGGAGATCGGGGCCGGCGAGACCCCGCGGCTGCTCGTCTACAACAAGCTCGACCGCCTCAGCGCCGAGGAGCGCCGCGATCTGCTCGTCGGCGAGCGGGACGCGATCGGGACCTCGGCCATCGACGGGGAGGGGGTCGACGAGCTGCTCGACGCGATCGAGGTCGCCTTCGAGCGCACCCTGCGCCCGATGGAGCTGCTGATCCCCTACGACGACGGGGCGCTGATCAGCGAGCTGCACTCGGTGGCCGGCAGGCTGGAGCGCGAGGACCGCGCCGACGGGGTCCAGATCAGGGCCCGGGTCCCGCGCGCGCTCACCCATCGCTTCCAGCGCTACGAGATCGGCAGCCGCTCCGCCGCCTGAGCCGGCGCCCGCGCCCGCCGCCGGCCCCTGACCGGCGTCGCGCCCGCCGTCGCGCTCGCGGCAAGCCGGTTGCGTAGGGTGGCGGCGTGGAGCTGAAGACGCGACTGCTCGTTCCCGGCGCAGTGCTGCCCAGCCGGGCCCATGGCGATGACGCCGGCCTGGATCTGCGGGCGGCCGAGCCGGCGACGCTGGGAGCCGGCGAGCGGGCGGCGGTGGGGACCGGGATCGCGGTCGAGATCCCGCCCGGGCACGCGGGGCTGGTCCTGCCGCGCTCGGGGCTGGCGCTGCGGCACGGGATCGCGCTCGTCAACGCCCCCGGGCTGATCGACTCCGGCTACCGGGGCGAGATCCGGGTCCTGCTGCTCAACACCGACCGCGAGCAGCCCTTCGAGATCGCGCCCGGCGACAGGATCGCCCAGCTTCTGATCGTCGCCCACGCGGGCGCGGAGCCGGTCGAGGCGGACGGTCTCTCGGCCAGCGCCCGCGGCGCGGGCGGCTTCGGCTCGACCGGCGCCTGACCCTCAGCCGCGCTCGGCGGCGCGCCGGGCCTCGGCGTGCGCGGCGTCGGCGAGCTCGTCGTCGAGCGGGTCGAGCGCGATCCGCTCGCCGTAGCGGGTGGCCAGCGCCCGGGCGATCAGCTCGTCGGCGAGCCAGGCGTTCTTGGGCAGCAGCGGCCCGTGCAGGTAGGTCCCGAGCAGGTTGCCGGAGATCACGCCCTCGCCGCCGTCGGCGCCGTTGTTGCCGTGGCCGTGCAGCACCCGCCCCAGGGGCCGCTCGCCGGGCCCGAGGCGGGTGCGGCCGCCGTGGTTCTCGAAGCCGGCCACGACCCGCGGGCCGGAGCCCAGGTCGACCTCGATGGCGGCGTTGCCGATCAGCCGGCCCGGCTCGCGCACCGTCTCCATGTCCACCAGGCCGAGGCCCTCGATGCGCTCCTCGCCGAGCCGGTAGCCGTGACCCAGGAGCTGATAGCCGCCGCAGACGGCGAGCAGGCAGGCGTCGCGCCCGACCGCGGCCGCCAGCGGCTCCAGCTTGGTCGCGCGGATATCCCCCGCGACCAGCATCTGGTCGCGGTCCTGGCCGCCGCCGATGTAGTAGAGGTCGTGAGCTCCGGGGTCGAAGGGCTCGCCGACGCCGGCCGTCGCGTAGCCGAAGCGGATCCCCCGCCACTCGCAGCGCCGGCGCAGGAAGAGGACGTTGCCCCGGTCGGCGTAGATGTTCATCCGCTCCGGGTAGAGGGCCAGCATCCGCAGCTCGAGCTCAGCCATCGCCGTCCCCCCGGGTCGCGGCGGGCTCCATCACCATCGCCAGCGAGCCGACGTGCTCGTCGGTCGCCGCGATCGGCTCGGCGGCGATCTCGCGCAGGCCCGCGGCGGCGGCCTCCGCCCGCAGGGTGGCGGCGGGCAGGCGGTCCACGCGCAGCTCGTGGACGGCCTCGGTCAGCTCGCCGCCGGGGGCGACGAGCTGGCGCAGGCGCACGATCGTGAGGCTGGCGGCGTCGACGCGGACCTCGAGCGGCAGGCTGGAGTGGACCCAGTCGCCGACCTCGCGGACGTCGGGGATCGGCTCGGCCGGCCCCGAGGGAGGCAGGGGCTCGGCCAGGATCGTGGTCGCGAAGGCGCCCCGCGGGGCCAGGTGGGCGGCGACCCGCGCGAGCGCCCGGGCGCGCCCGCCCCGGCCGCCGAGCATGTGCAGCAGTTGCATCGGAGCGATGACGAGCGGGAAGCGGCGGCCGAGCTCGAGCTCGCGCGCGTCGCCGCGGCGGGCCTCGACCGCCAGGTCCCGCTGGGCGGCGCGCCCGCGCAGCGCCGCGACGAGCTCGGGGTCGGAGTCGACCGCGACGATCTCATGGCCCCGTGCGGCGAGGTGCAGAGCGACCCGCCCCGTGCCCGCGCCGAGATCGAGGACCGGCCCGCCCCGCTCGGCGGCGAGGCGCTCCCAGAGCCCCAGATCGGCGCTGTAGCCGCCGCACTCGGCGTCGTGCCAGGCGACGGCGGGGGAGGGCGGGGCCGCCGCGGCGCCGGCGCGCGGACCGCCGCTCATCCTCGCGCCTCCCATGCGGCGGCGGCGCTCATCGCCAGAACTCCCGCGCCAGGCCGCGGCGGGCGAGCAGGGTGCGCAGCTCGATCAGGGCCGTGTAGGTGGGCAGGGCGAAGAGCCGCTCGGGCGTGCCGTCCAGGGCGCGGTCGAGGGCGGGCCCGATCGCCGGCTCGACCTCGATCAGCTCGCGCGGCCAGCCCCCGTAGCGCAGCCGCAGGGCGAGCTCGGCGGCGCGGGTCCCGGCGCAGACGACGCGCCGCACGGCCCCGCCGAGCAGCTCGAAGTCGGCGTCCCAGATCCAGGAGACGTCGCGGCCGTCGGCGATCCGGTCGTTGAGGGCGATCCAGAGGTCGAGCGGCTCCCCGCGGCGCTCGGCCTCCAGCCTGAGCGTGCGCAGGACCTCGTTGGCGCCGGCCGGGTTCTTGATCAGCAGGATCGACAGCGCCGTCCCGCCGACCGCGATCGTCTCCACGCGCCCGAACGCGGCCCGGGTGGCGCTCAGCCCGGCGACGATCGCCTCCGGTCCAACCCCGAGGCGGTCCGCGGCGGCGATCGCGGCGAGCCCGTTGTAGACGTTGTAGAGGCCGGGGAGGGGGAGCTCGATCCGGCGCGTGCCCCATGCCGCGGCGACCGTGAACGCGGAGCCGTCGATCCCGTGCAGGTCGATCGCGGTGGCGCTCACGTCGGGCCGCGGGCGGGCCGCGCCGCAGCCGGGGCAGGAGTAGTGGCCGAGGTGGCCGACGAAGGCGCGCTCGTAGGCGTAGGGGGTACCGCAGCGCCGGCAGTGCTTGGCGTCGGAGGCGTGCTGGAGCTCGCCGGCGGCCTGCGCGGGGTCGTCGATGCCGAACATCGTCACCGCCGGGCGGCGGGCGCCGGCGCGGTCCCGGCCCAGATCGGCGATCAGCGGATCGTCGGCGTTCAGGACCAGCTCGGTGCCGGGCCGCGCGTCGATCATCGCCGCCCAGTCGTCGGCGATCCGCTCCAGCTCGCCGTAGCGGTCGAGCTGGTCGCGGAAGAGGTTGCCCAGCACCAGGTGGGTGGCGCCGAGCTCGGCGGCGACGCGCGGCAGCCAGGCCTCGTCGACCTCGAAGAGGCCCTCCTCGCCGCGCCCCGACAGCAGCGCGGTCGCGACGCCCCAGGCCATGTTCGAGCCGGCCCGGTTGTGGACCGGCTCGCGGCCGGCCTCGGCCAGGATCGAGGCGAGCATCCCGGCCATCGTGGTCTTGCCGTTGGTGGCGCTGATCACGGTGCGCGGCCCGCTCAGCCCGGCGGCCAGGCGGGCGATCGCGTCGGGGGCCACGCGGAGCAGGAAGCGGCCCGGGAGGGTCGTCCCGCCGCCCCGGCCGCTGCGCCGGCTGAGCGCCCCGAGCGCGCGCGCGGCGAGGAGCTGGGCCCGGAAGGCGAGCGCGCCCCGTCCGCGGCCGGATGCGCCGTCCGCATCCGCGGGGGGTCGCCTGGATTCCGCGACGGGGCTCATCGGGGCGGCGCGATCAGCTCCAGGGCGCGGGGGAGCAGGGAGATCCGGGCCGGCAGCCGGGTGAGGCGCTCGCCGTCGGCGTAGACGTCGAAGGGGCGATCGGCGGAGACCTCGACCGTCCGGGCGCGCTCGACCGTGACCGGCGGGCGGTCCACGTGCGTCCCCTTGAAGACGCTCGGCAGGTTGAGCAGGAAGCGCAGCCTCGGGGTCGTCCCGGTGCAGACGACGTCGAGCTCGCCGTCGTCGAGGACGGCATCGGGCGCCAGCATCATCCCGCCGCCGTAGGCGCGCGAGTTGGCCGCCGCGACCGCGTAGCCGCTGAAGCTGCGCTCGGCGCCGTCGAGGACCACGGTGAAGCGGGCCGGGCGCCAGCGCCAGAGCGCGCGCAGGGCGGCGTAGGCGTAGACGAGCGGGCCGCGCACCAGGCGCGCCTCGTTGGCGATCCGGTTGGCCTCGGAGTCGAAGCCGCAGCTCGCGATGCCGAGGAAGCGGCGGCCGTTGGCCTCGCCGACGTCGATGCGCCGCCGCCCGTCCGCGGCCAGCACGGCGACGGCGCCGGCGGGGTCGGTGGGGATGCCAAGCACCCGGGCGAGGTCGTTGCCGCGCCCGCCCGGGATCAGGCCGAGCGGGCACTCGCCGCCGGCCAGCGCGCCCC
>CAZARJ010000070.1:0-8041 GCA_964487515.1 uncultured Conexibacteraceae bacterium
GCGGCGCTGGGCCGAGGAGACGCCGCCGGGCTTCGTCTTCGCCTGCAAGGCGAGTCGCTACCTGACCCACGTCAAGCGCCTCGCCGAGCCCGAAGAGGGCGTCGAGCGCTTCTACGAGCGCCTCGAGCCGCTGCGGGAGGCGGGCAAGCTCGGGCCGATCCTCTGGCAGCTGCCGGCGAACTTCAAGCGCAACGACGAGCGCCTCGCCGGGGTGCTCGAGCTCAGCGCCGGGCGCCGGCACGGCTTCGAGTTCCAGCACCCGAGCTGGTACGACGACGACGTCTACGACCTGCTCGCCGAATACGACGCGGCGCTGGTCATCGCCGAGGGCCCCGAGCGCGAGTACGACCAGCACGCGTTCACCGCCTCCTGGACGGTGCTGAGGCTGAACCACGGCCGGCACGGCAACTTCTCCGCGGCCGAGCTGCGGGGCTGGCGCGAGGCGATCGACGACTGGCGCACGCAGGTCGACGTCTACGCCTACTTCAACAACGGCCAGGGCGCCTTCGCCCCCCAGGACGCGCTGCGGCTGGCCGCGGCGGCCGGCTCGATGGCGAGCGGTGGCGAAGGGATCGGGGCACGGGAGCCGGCGGCGCCACCGGCCACGAGGGAGTCGGAGGCCCCGGAGGACTAGCATCGCGCGCCTTGCGCGTCGCGGCGATCGACATCGGCACTAACACGACCCGCCTGCTGATCGGGGACGCGGGCGACGGCCGGATCGAGGTCGAGCGGCGCGAGTCGCGCGTCACCGGCCTGGGACGGGGAGTCGAGACCTCCGGCCAGCTCGCCACCGACGCGATCGGCGCCGTCTACGACGCGATCGGCGACTACGTGGCCGCGGCGCGCGACGCCGGCGTGGAGCGGACCGCGGCGATCGCGACCAGCGCCGTGCGCGACGCGGCCAACGGCGCCGCCTTCCTGGCCGAGCTGCGCGAGCGCTTCTCGCTCACCGCCCGCGTCCTCGATGGCGGCGAGGAGGCGCTGCTCACCTACCGGGGCGCGACCAGCGAGCCCCGCCAGCCGGGACAGGTCGCGGTCCTCGACATCGGCGGCGGCTCGACCGAGCTGATCGTCGGCGACGGGCCCGAGCCGGCCTTCCACGCCTCCCTGCAGGTCGGGGTGATCCGCCACAGCGAGCGCCACCTGCACGCCGACCCGCCCGCCACCGCCGAGCTGGAGGCGCTCGCCGAGGATGTCGGCTCGGCGCTCGAGGCCGAGCTGTCGCAGCATCCCGGGCTCGAGCCCGGGCACGCGATCGCCGTCGCCGGCACCCCGGCGATGCTGGCCGCCATGGAGCTCGGCGCCGAGCCCTTCGACGCGCGCCGCGTCGAGGGCCACGTGCTGCAGCTCGGCACGATCCAGCAGGCCTGCTCGCGGCTCAGCGCGCTGCCGCTGGCCGAGCGGCGCGGGGTCCCCGGGATCGATCCCGCGCGCGCCGCCACGATCGTCGCCGGCGTCGTCATCCTGATCAAGGCGATGCGGGCCCTGGGGCTGAGCGAGGTCGAGGTCTCCGAGCACGACATCCTCTACGGGGCCGCGCTCGAGGCCGCCGACGGCGTGGCCGGCCGGGCCTGATCGGGGTCGATGCCGTCCCACACCGCCGGGGGCGAAGCTCTCAGCACCGAGCTGCCGGCTGACCCGCGAACCCCGTGACCGACCCCCTCAGGGCGAGAGCCGCACGTGCTCCCACTCGCCGCCGGGGAGCTCGCGGGTGAAGCGGAAGCGATCGTGCAGGCGCCCGACCCGTCCCTGCCAGAACTCGATCGCCGCCGGCACGACCAGGTAGCCGCCCCAGTAGGGAGGCCGCGGGATCTCCTCGCCCGGGTAGCGCTCCTCCGCCGCGGCCACGCGCGCCTCGAGCTCCTCGCGGCCGGCGAGCGGGGTGCTCTGCGCGCTCGCCCAGGCGCCGAGCCTGCTCGTCCGCGGGCGGGTGGCGAAGTAGGCGTCGGCGTCGGCGTCGGGGAGCCGCTCGACCGGGCCCCGCACCCGCACCTGGCGGTCCGCCTCGCGCCAGTAGAAGACCAGCGCCGCCGCGGGGCGCGCGGCGAGCTGGCGGCCCTTCGCCGAGCCCTCGTTGCTGAAGAAGCGGAAGCCGTCCGCCCCGAAGCCCTTGAGCAGGACCATGCGCGCGTCGGGCAGCCCGTCGGGATCGACCGTCGTCAGGCAGACCGCCTCCGCCAGCGGCCCCTGCTCGGCGGCGTCGCGGAACCAGGCTCCGAACATCTCGATCGGGTCGGCGAGCAGCTCCGCCTCGGTGAGCGGCGGCAGATCCGGGCGGCGCGGGCTCACCCGGAAGGGCCCGCCCGCTCGGCCTCGGCCCCGCCGGTCCCCGCGCCGGCCGCCGCGGGGGCCGCCGTCGCCCGCTCGGTGATCGCGTCCGGGACGTGGGGCTCGGTCTGCGGCTCGTAGCGCTCGTTCGAGCGGGCCCGCATCTCATCGTCGTAGCGCTTGCGGGCCCACCACGAGTTCGGCCGCGCCAGCCGCACGGCGCCGATCAGCGCCACCGGCCACATGTAGATGCCGAGCACGCCCCAGATCAGCTTGCCCTTGAGGAGACAGACCGCGACGAAGATCCAGCCCACCGCCTGGACGATGAGCAGGTTGAGGATGTCGGCCACCGAGCCCTCCGCGCCGATCGTCACCGGGTAGGCGCCGATGAGCATGAAGCCGGTGACGATCGCGAAGACGATCACCGCGTCGATCGACTGCCTTCCCTCCTCCGACCAGTAGACGTCCTCGAGATGCAGCCAGAGCGCGAACTCGTCCAGGGTCAGCGCGGCGCCGATGCCGAAGATCACCGCCGTGACCTCGAGCGGCGGCTGCAGCGCCACCGCCAGGGTCCCTGAGACCAGCAGCAGGCAGATCCCCCAGACGAGGTGGTGGATGTGGGTGTCCCCCGCCTCCAGGTTGCCGAGCCAGGAGAAGCGCTCGGAACGGATCGAGTGGGTGATGAAGCGGGTGATCGCGAAGGTCGCGCCGAAGGCGATCAGCATCACCAGGATCGGCTGGTTGCCCTCGTCGACGATGACGTGGCGGTAGGTGTCCATCAGGCTCGCGATCAGCATCGGTCGGCTGAGCGTATCCGCGCCGGGGGCGGCCGGGCCCGCCGGAGGGACGCCGCGCGGCCCCCGCTAGGCTGGGTCCGTGGGCGGCGAGAGGGCGGGCATCCGGGACGAGGCCTCCGCGCCCGGCCGGCCAGACCGGCTCGCGGCCCCCGCCGGGCGCGTCTACACCCATCGCCTGCGCGCCGGCGCCGCCGACGTCGACGCCCGCGGCAGCGCCCATCCCGACGCCCTGGCGCGCTGGGTGCAGGAGGCGGCGGCGGCCGACGGCCACGACTCCGGGGTGGCGCCGGAGAGCTTCTGGATCATCCGCCGGACGACGATCCGCGTCCGGCGGATGCCCCGCTTCGAGGAGGCGCTGGAGCTGCGCACCTGGTGCAGCGGCGTCGCCAAGTCGGTCGCCGAGCGCAGCACCGAGATCCGCGGCGCGGGGGGCGCCGACGTGGACGTGGAGGCGATCTGGGTCCACGTCGACCCCGCCGGGCGCCGCCCCGTGCGCCTGCCGCCGGACTTCCTGCAGGCGTTCGGCCCACCCGCCTCCGCGCCCCGCCCGCGCAGCTCGCTGCGCCATCCCCCCGCGCCGCCGGCCGGCGCCGAGCGGCTCGCGTGGAGCTTCGCCGTCGCCGACATCGACCGCGCCGGGCACGTGAGCAACATCGCCTACTGGCGCCTGGCCGAGGAGCATCTCGACATCCCGCGCGAGGCGCCGTGCCTGCTCGAGGCCGAGTACCGGGCGGGGATCGGCGCCGGGCCGGCGACCGTCCACCGCGGCGGCTCGACCCTCTGGGTGGGCGAGCCGGGCCCGAGCCTCGCGGCGACGCTGCGGGTGAGCGAGCCGGGCGCGGGCGGCCGGAGCGGCGGGGCGGCGGGCTAGACGTCCTCGTGCAGGCGCTCGAGCGCCGCACGCAGGATCCGCGAGACCTGCATCTGCGAGACGCCCACCCGCTCGCCGATCTCGCTCTGGGTCAGATCCTCGACGAAGCTCAGATGCAGGACCTCGCGGTCGCGGTCGGAGAGCTGCGCGAGCCGCTGCTCGATGATCACGTTGTACTCGACCTGCTCCAGGTGCTCGTCGTCGACGCCGACCTGCTCGACCAGGGGCATCGCGCCCTCCTCGGCGAGCCGGGCCGAGACCGGCACGTCGAGCGACGCCGGGCGCGCCGCCCGCGAGGCGTCCATCGCCTCCAGCACCTCCACCTCGCGCAGGTTGGTCGCCTCCGCCACCGCCTCGGCATCCGGCATGCGGCCGCTCTCGCTCGCCAGCTCGGCGACCGCGGCGCGGATCTTCGGCATCGCCTCCTTGAGATCGCGCGGCACCCGCATCGCCCAGGAGCGGTCGCGGAAGTGGCGCCGCAGCTCGCCGAGGATCGTCGGCGTCGCGTAGGCGGCGAAGCTGGTGCCGCGGGTGTCGTCGAAGCCGTCGATCGCCTTCAGCAGCCCGAGGCGCGCGACCTGCTCGAGGTCCTCCATGCGCTCGCCGCGGTCGCGGTAGCGGGCCGCCAGCCCCGAGGCCAGGGGCAGAAAGCGCTTCACCAGCTCCTCGCGGGCGCGCTGATCGCGCGTGCGGGCGAAGCGGCTCAGGAGCTGCTCCTCCGTTCCGAGGGCTGCCTCAGAAGGGCTGGGCACGTGACGATCGGACGGTTCGTTCACCCCACTCTCCCATTCAAGTCCCGAACCACACGAACAGGATAGCCGCCCATACAAGCCGCTATCCACGTTTCCCCCGAGCGGCGCGGGGTCGCTCCCGGAGGGGCACGCGATCGGCCGTCAGGGGGCGCCGCCGCGAACGGTGAACTCTACCCCAACGACGCGCTCCAGCTCGCCGCTCGGCAGGGTCACGACCACGGTCCCCTCCCGCTCCAGGCGCTCGCGCGGCTCCATCAGGGCGATGCCGTGGAAGCGGCCCTCGGCGTCGAAGAGCCAGACGTGGCGCTCCGGGGTGGGCTCGCGGCGCGCCGAGGGGGAGGCGTCGAGCTTCGCGTAGATAACGTCGCTCGCCGCGTCGTAGGTCACGTGGGTGAAGTTGAAGCGACCCGCCCGCAGTCCCATCGGGTCGGCCGCACCCTAGACGAGCACCGCCCGGCGCGGGTAGACGACCCCGGGGTCGGTGAGGACGTTGACCAGCGCGGGCTTGCCGGAGGCGAAGGCGCGCTCCAGCGCCGGCCGCAGCTCGGCCGGCTCGCGGACCAGCTCGCCGTGGCCGCCGAGCGCCTCGACGACCTCGTCGTAGCGGGTCTCCGGCCGCAGGTCGGCGGCCAGCGAGTAGCCGTAGAGGTACTCCATCGGATGCTTCTCGAGCGCCCAGATGCCGTTGTTGCCCATCACCCCGACCACCGGCAGGCCGTGCCGGACCATGGTGTCGAACTCGAGCCCGCTGAAGCCGAAGGCGCCGTCCCCGAGCAGCAGGCAGACCTGCCGGCCGGGATGCGCGCAGGCCGCGCCGATCGCCTGCCCGGGCCCGGCACCGAGGCAGCCGTAGGGGCCGGGGTCCATCCAGCAGCCGGGCTCGAAGGTCTCGATCATGCGGCCCGCGTAGGAGACGAAGTCCCCGCCGTCGCCGACCACGATCGCGTCCCGGTCGAGCAGCTCGCCGAGCTCGGCGTAGACGCGCATCGGGTGCAGGGGCGCGCGGTCGTCCTCGCGCTCGGCGCGCTCACCGGCCCGGCGCTCGTCCTCGGCCGCGCGCAGCTCGTCCAGCCAGGCCCCGCCGCCCGCGGCGCCGCTCCCGCCGAGGCTCCCGACCACGGCGTCGAGGGTCGCCGCGATGTCGCCGACCAGGTCGATGTCGGCGACGCGGTTGCGCTCCAGGCGGTTCGGCTCGGCGTCGATCCGGACCAGCTTCGCGTCCGCGCCGATCGCGGCGCCGAAGCCGAGCCGGAAGTCCAGCGGCGTGCCGATCACGACCACGGCGTCGGCCTCGGAGAGCCCCTTGCCGCGGGTGCGGCTGAAGGCGAGCGGGTGGTCGGCGGGCAGGCAGCCGCGCCCCATGCCGTTCATGTAGACCGGCGCCCCGAGGCGCTCGGCCAACTCTCGCAGCCCCTCCTCCCCGCGGCCCCAGTAGAGCCCGGTCCCGGCCATGATCGCCGGTCGCTCGGCGCCCGCGAGCAGCTCCCCGGCGCGCTCGGCGCCCGCCGCCGGGCCCGGCGCCGCCTCCGCGGCGGGCTCGATCTCGGCGTCCGCCTCCGTGAAGACCACGTCCAGCGGGTAGTCGAGGAAGGTCGGGCCGGTCGGGGCGGCGGCGGCGAGGTCGACGGCGCGGGCGGTCGCCGCGCCGATCCGCTCCGGCTCCTTGACCGTCTCCGCGGACTTGGCCAGCGGGGAGACGATGGGCAGGTGGTCGATCTCCTGCAGGCTCCCCGATCCCCAGCGCATCTCCGGGGCGCGGCCGCCGAGGACGACGACCGGGCTGCCGTTGGCGCGCGCGCCGGCCAGGGCGCTGAGCCCGTTCGTGACCCCGGGCCCCGCGGTCAGCGCGCAGACGCCGGGCGTCCGGGTCGCCTTCGCCCAGCCCTCGGCGGCGAAGGCGGCGGACTGCTCGTGCCGGAAGTCGACGACCTCGATGCCCTCCTCGCGACAGCCGTCGTAGAGGCTGAACAGGTGCCCGCCGGAGAGCGTGAACAGGCGGCTGACCCCGCGCGCCCGCAGCGCCCGGGCCGCGAGGCGCCCGCCGTGCAGGGCCCCCGGGTTGCCGACGCCGCGACGCTCGGTCTCTGGGGTGGCCGCCATGAACGCGAGCGTACAACCTGAACGACATGTGCCGGTTGCCGGCCCGCGGGTATGGCGCACGCTCACGGCGGCGCGTCGCGCTCGTTCCGCCCGCCGCGGCGGTCATCCTTGGCGGTGGCGCGTCCCGACGTCGCCCATCCAGGGGGAGCGTGACGCGGCCCGACCCGACCAGTGCTGGACGAGCTTCGAGACCGGATCCTCTACGTCGCCGAGGCGATCGCGCTCGGCGCCGCGGACCTGTTCGATCTGATCCGCGACCGGCTCGCCGTGACGCTGGCGCTCGTCGCCGGCGCGGCGGCCCTGATCGCTCTGCTCGTCATCGCGCCCTGGGGGGACTCGGGCGGGGCCGGCGCGACGGCCGACGCCGGCCCGGACCCGATCGAGATCGCGACCGCCTCGCAGTTCGTGCACGGGCGTGGCTTCTCGCTCGCGCTGCCGGAGGGATGGCGCCGCGCCGACCCGCCCCGCGGCGCCGCCTTCGCCGCCGTCTCCAAGGACGGCCTCGGGGAGACGACGCTGTGGGTGAGCCGGCGGCCGCGCCTCGACTTCGACGCCTTCGTCGAGCAGTCGCTGCGCGGCCTCGAGCGGCTCGGCAGCGACGCGACCGTCGCCGACCGCGTCGACGGCCCCACCCTCGAGACCTCGATCGCGGAGCTGCGGGCCACCGTGTCGCGCGCCGGCCGCGCCGCCTCGCCCTACCGGGTGACGCTGCGCGCGGCGGGGCCCTACCGCTACTACCTGGCGACCACGATCGCGGGCAACTCGCCGCCGCGCCTGCTCGCCGAGGCCGAGCTGCTCTCCAGCAGCCTCAGGCCCAAGGCGCCCGGCGCCGGAAAGGGCGCCGCGCCGCCGCCGTGAGCCCCGCGCGCCGCAGGCCACAGACCGCGCTCCGCGCCACGGCCCGCGGCGCACGAGCCCCGCGCATGCCGGGGGAGGGACTCGAACCCTCAAGCCCTTGCGGGCAGCCGGTTTTAAGCCGGCCGCGTATGCCAGTTCCGCCACCCCGGCGGGCCGAAGAAGCGTATTCGGGAACCGGGAGGGCTGAAACCAGGCCGTTGCTACGGTGTCCCTATCGGCGGTACCCGGCGTGGAGGCATCGGCTCTAAAAAGCGCAACGAGAGGCGGCTTGCTCAGCCGGCGCTCGCCGCTGCTGCGGCTCGAGTCCGACGAGCGGCTGGTGACCCTGATCCGCGCCGGGCACGACGGCGCCTTCGAGATCCTCTTCAACCGCTACTACACGCGCCTGCTCGGGT
>CAZARJ010000071.1:0-8004 GCA_964487515.1 uncultured Conexibacteraceae bacterium
TTCCCGAGCTGGGACGAGGGGCAGCACCTGATCGAGCTCGGCGGGCGGCTGCGCCGCTACCGGGGCCCCACCTTCGGCCTGCCGCTGCCCACCGTCGCCGAGCTAGCCGTGGCGCAGCGGCGGATCGATCGCCTCGCCGCCTCGATCCCCCTGGAGCGGCCGTGGGGGGCGGCCCGGGCGGAGCGCCTCGACTCCGAGACCGTCGCCGGCTGGCTGCGCCGCAACGTGCGCACGCGGCGCGGCCGGGAGTTCATGCGGGTCGTCGTCGAGGCGGTCTTCTCGGCCGAGCCCGAGGACATCTCGATGCTCCACTTCCTCTTCTACCTGCGCTCGGGGAGCGACCTCGACAACCTGACCCGGACCCGCGACGGGGCGCAGGACGCCCGCTTCGCCGGCGGCTCGCAGGAGCTGGCGCTGCGGATGGCGGCCGAGCTGGGGGAGGGGGCCGTGCGAACGGGCTCGCCGGTGCGCGAGATCGAGACGGGCGGCGAGCGCGTGCGGGTGGCGGGCGAGTGGGGCGAGCTCCGCGCCGGCCGCGTTGTCGTCGCGGTCGCCCCGGCGGTGATTCCGCGGATCGCGTTCTCGCCGCCGCTGAGCGGCCCGCGCGCTCAGCTGCACGCGAAGCTGCCGCCCGGCTACGTGATCAAGTGCATGGCGCGCTACGAGGAGCCGTTCTGGCGCGCCGACGGCCTCTCGGGGCAGGCCGGCAGCCCTGAGCGCCCGCTGGCGATCACCTTCGACAACTCCCCCGCCGACGGCTCGGCCGGGGTGCTGCTCGGCTTCCTCGAGGGCGGTCACGGGCGTCGCGCCGGGGCGCTGTCGGCAGCCGACCGCCGGGCCCTCGTCCTCGCCGACCTCGCCGCCTACTTCGGCCCCCGCGCGGCCGACCCGCTCGAGTACGTGGAGCGCGACTGGGCGGCCGACGAGTGGATCAGGGGCGGCTACGGCGCCCACCTGGCGCCCGGCACCTGGACGCACTACGGGCACCTGCTGCGCGAGCCGGAGGGCCCGATCCACTGGGCCGGCGCCGAGACGAGCGCGGTCTGGAACGGCTACATGGACGGCGCGGTCCGCTCCGGCGAGCGCGTCGCCGCCGAGCTGGCCTGAGCGGCCGCAGCGCTAGCGGCGCCCGCGCTTCTTCTTCGCCTTCAAGACGATTCGCTTGCTGCGCTTCTGCACGACGTTGCCGTCGCTGGGGCGCATCTTCACCGTGACCTTGACCCTCGCCTTGCCCCGCTGGCGCAGCTTGCGCTTCAGCTTCTTGCGGGGCTTGATCGCGAGCCGCTCGGTGCCCTCGAGGCCCCTGTGGCTTCCGCGTACCCGCTTGATGCCCCTGCCGTTCGCGATCAGCCTGCCGGCGTAGGGGACGCGCGCCTTGAGCTTCGCTGTCCCGCGCCTGCGGTTCAGCTTCGCCTTGCCCAGCTTCAGCCGGCAGGGCCCGGGCTTCGCCTTCCGGCTGAGGCCGAACGCGGTGACCGCCGCCGGGGAGGGGGCCTCACCGCTCAGGAAGATGTGAACCATCGGGCCCGTGAAGACGGTCCCGCGACAGTCGACGGCGCCCAGGCCGGGGTAGAAGAGCGCACCCTGTGGGGTCCCCGCTTGGCAGTCCGTATCCGCCGTGCAGATCTCCAGCCCGTCGCCGCCGCCCGGGATGACGTCGTAGCCGAACGCGAAGCGGAACGCGCCGTTCGGCGCGTAAGCGCTTACCCGGTTGTTCCGGTCATCGGTCACGTACGCGGTGCCTCGGGCATCGACGGAGATCGCCTGCGGCCTCTCGAGCCCGCCGGGACCGCTGCCGGCGGCGCCGAGCGTGCACTCGGTCTGGCAGGTCCCGAACCCCGGCCGGTCGGCGTCGACGTCCTCGCCGAGCGCGAATTCGAAGCTCGGCGCCGGAGTCACCACGCTCACGTAGTTGTCGCTCATGGAGCCGACCCAGATCCGGCCCTGCGGATCGAAGTCGATTCCCCTCGGGCCCCGCAGCGCCCCCGCTCCGGACGTTCCACCAATGGAGCACTGCTGCGCCCGGCACGCCTCGAATCCACCGCTCCCGCCGGCCGTGTTGACGTCATGCCCGTACGCCGCCACCGGGGTGCCGCCGGCGGTAAAGCGGTCGATGCGGTTCAGCTCCCAGCTCGAAGCAAAGAGGTCGCCATCGGGGCCGAAGGCCAGACCCAGGATCATGGCCGCGTTGCCGGCATCGTCCGTCGTGGAGCCGGCCTGACATCTCCGCCTGCACACCTCGGGACCGTCGCCGCCGCCCGGGTCCACGTCCGTGCCGAACGCGAACCGGAACTTGCCTTGCATGGTGAAGACCGACACCCGGTGGGCTTCCCGGTCTTCGACGTAGACCAGCTTGCCGTTGGGCGACACCTCCACCTCTGACACCTCATCGAGCTCGCCGGCGCCATCGCCCGCCTTCCCTTCCTGACATCTCCGCGTGCATACCTCGGGACCGTCGCCGCCCGCGGGAGCCACATCCTTGCCGAAGGCGCGCAGGAACTTGCCCGCCGGGCTGAAGACCTCGATGCGCTTGCCCTCGTAGTCTGCGATCACGAGATCACCCGAGATCGGGTTGACGTCCATCCCGGATGCCCCGCTCACGCCGCCGGCGGCGGCGCTGCCGTTGACCCCGTAGCTCTGTAGGGGCTTCACGGTCGCCGCGGATGCATCGGCTGCGGCGACGGCCAGCAGCGCCAGGCATGACAGCAGCGGGCCCAACCACCTCCGGCTGAGCTGCCCCGAGCGCCTCACCCGCCGCACGCTAAGGGATCGGGGTCCCGCCGTGCGGCGAGACCCCGCGGCGGGCCCCTCCGCGTCAGGCGGGGAGGGAGGCCAGGCGGTCGTCCACCGCGACCGTCGAGGCGATGTGCTTCGGCATGCCCAGCTCCTTCGGCTCGAAGCCGAGGGCCAGGCCGACGAGCTGCGGCAGGTGCAGGACGGCGAGGCCGAGGTCGCGGCCGACGATCTTCGCCGCCTCCGGCTGCTGCATGTCCAGGTTCAGGTGGCAGAGGGGGCAGGGGGTGACCAGGCAGTCGGCGCCGGCGTCGATCGCGTCGCCGACGTGGGTGCCGGCCTGCCGCAGCGAGGTCTCCTTGTTCATGGTCACGATCGGGAAGCCGCAGCAGCGTCGCGCGCCGTCGTAGTCGACGACCTGCCCGCCGAGCGCCTCGATCACCTGCTCCAGGTAGAGGTCGCGGTCGGGGAACTCGTCGTAGCCGAGCCGGGTCTTCGGGCGCAGCACGTAGCAGCCGTAGAAGGGGCCGACGCGAAGGCCGCTGAGCGGCCGCTTGACCTTCTCGGCGAGCCGGTCGAGGCCGTAGTCCTCGACCAGCAGCCAGAGGAAGTTCTTGTTCGTCCAGCCCTCGGCGGACTCGCTCGCCTTCGTGTAGGAGAGGCCCTCCCCGCTCAGCGTCTCGTTGATGTGGGCGCGGTAGGCGGAGTCGGCGTCGAGGCGCTCCTGGCACTCGGACTGGGCGCCCTGGCAGGTCGAGCAGATGTTCATCATCGACAGCCCGGTCTGCTGGGCGAGCGCGAAGGTGCGGGCGTTGAGCGAGTCGGCGAGCTCCTGGTTGTGCTCGGCGATCACCCCGGCGCCGCAGCAGTTGGCGCGATCGAGCGTCACCAGCTCGATGCCGAGCGCCTCGGCGGTGAGGGCCATCGAGCCGTGCAGCTCGGGGGTGAATCCCCGCGAGACGCAGCCGGGCCAGTACGCGACCTTGATCGAATCGCTCATGCGAGCTCCTTCTTGTCGGATGCGGTGTCTACCTCCGACTCCGGTGTCCCGTCCTCGTCCGGCTCCTCGCCGATCACGTAGAGGTTGAGCTGGACGTTGCTCTCCTCGGCGCGCGCGTAGAGCCGCTTGACGTGGTCCTGTGAGTCCCCCGGGAGCTTTGGATGCACGCCCGGGATCAGCTTCGGCAGCGAGCGCATCTTGCCGGTCCGGATCCCGCGGATCGCGGTCGGCAGCGATTCGATCAGCCCCCGGATCGAAGCCAGCGTCGGCTTCAGCTTGCCCTTGATTCCCTCGGCGTAGGACTCCTGGAGCAGCAGCGACTCGTCCAGGGTCCCCTTCTTCTCGATGATCTTCGTGAAGGCGTGCTCGTGCCGGCGGCCGTTGTTGACGTCGTCGATGTCGTGCTCGCCGCCGGCGAGCCGCCGCAGGCGCATGATCTGGTTCATCGGCGCGACGCCCTTCGGGCAGGCGTCGATGCACGAGAAGCAGTGCGTGCAGTCGTAGATGCCGTGCGGGTCGTTCGCCAGGTCGTAGAGCCGCTCGGTCGTCTGGCCGTCGCGCGGGTCGCCGACGAAGCGGTAGGCCTTGGCCAGCGCCGCCGGGCCGATGAAGTCGGGGTCCGCCTCCATCGACAGGCACGCCGAGACGCAGGCGCCGCACTGGATGCAGGCGACCGACTGGGTGACGTCGACCATCGACTCCGGGGGCACGATGTGCTCGCGCTCGGGGGGCGGGCCGTCGGGCAGCAGCCACGGGGTGACGCGCCGGTACTTCTCCCAGTGCGTCGACTCCATGTCGGTGACCAGGTCCTTGATCACCGGCATGTTGCCCATCGGCTCGACCGTGATCTCGCGCTCGCCCTCGCCGTCGCGGGCGAGCCGCGCGGCCTCCTCGGCGGCCTCGCCGATCTGGGTCTTGCAGGCGAGCGTCGACTGGCCGTTAATCTTCATCCCGCAGGAGCCGCAGATCGCGGCCCGGCAGGAGCAGCGCACCGACAGGGTACCGTCGGTGTCGTCGCGGGCCTGCAGGATGCCGTCGAGGACCGAGAGCGTGGGCTCGAGCTCGACGTCGAACTTCTCCCAGTAGGCGCCGCGCTTGTCGGCTTCCTCGGCCTCGGGCTGAAAGCGCCGGACCTTGATCGTGTAGCTGGCCATCAGTACGTCCTCTCCTGCGGCTGCCAGTCGGTGATCGTCACCGGCGAGTACTCGATCTTGGGCTCGCCGTCCTCGAGGACCACGTCGATGTGCTTGAGCCACTCCTCGTCGTTGCGCTCCGGGTAGTCGGTGCGGTACTGGGCGCCGCGGCTCTCCCGCCGCTCGAGCGCCGCCATGCAGGTCGCCTCGGCGCAGTCGAGCATGTTCTCGAGCTCCAGCGCGCCGAGCACGTCCTGGTTGAAGATCGTGCTCCGGTCGTCGATGTAGGTCGACTGCGCCTCCTCCTTGAGGCGGCGGACCGTCTCCAGCGCCTCGGTGATCCCCTCCTCGTCGCGGAAGACGGCGATCTTGCTGTCCATGATCTTGCCGAGCTCGCGGCGGATCTCGGAGACGCGCCGGCCGGAGTCCTTGTCACGGCCGATGATGCCCTCGATCCGGGCCTCCTCGTCGTTGAGGATCGTGCGCGAGACCGGGTCCAGGCCGCGGCCCTTGGCGCGGCGGGCGGCGTCCTCGCCGGAGCGGCGGCCGAAGATCAGCGTGTCGAGCAGGGAGTTGGCGCCGAGCCGGTTGCCCCCGTGGACCGAGACGCAGGCGGTCTCGCCGGCGGCGTAGAGGCCGGGCACGTCGGAGCGGCCCCAGACGTCGGTCTTGACGCCGCCCATCGTGTAGTGGTTGCCGGGCTTGATGTGGATCGGCTCGCGGGTGATGTCGACGCCGGCGAAGTCGCGGCCGACGAGGACGATCTCGCGCAGCGCCTCGTGGATGCGCTTGCGGGGGACCACGGTGATGTCGAGCGCCACGGTGCCGTCGGGGAAGCCGCGGCCCTCGTCGATCTCCTTCTGCTCCGCGCGGGAGACGACGTCGCGGGAGGCGAGCTCCATCTTGTTCGGCGCGTCGCGCTCCATGAAGCGCTCGCCCTTCGCGTTCAGCAGGTGAGCGCCCTCGCCGCGGGCGCCCTCGGTGATCAGAAAGCCCTTGCCCGCCAGCGTCGTCGGGTGGTACTGGATCATCTCCATGTCCATCAGCTTCGCGCCCGCCCGGTAGGCCATCGCGATCCCGTCGCCGGTGCAGATCAGGGCGTTCGTGGTCGGCTGCCAGATCTGCCCGTTGCCGCCCGTCGCCAGGATCACGCTCTTGGCCCGGAACAGCTCGGTCGAGCCGTCGAGCACGTTGCGGGTGATCGCGCCCACGCACTCGCCCTCGTCGTTGAGCGCCAGCTCGCTCGTGAACCACTCCTCGTAGCGGTCGATCAGATCCGCGTACTTGTTGAGCTGCTCGTACAGCGTGTGCATGATCGCCTGGCCGGTGATGTCGGCGACGTAGTAGGTGCGGGCCTTGGAGGCGCCGCCGAAGGCGCGGGTCCCGAGCTCGCCCTTCTCGTTGCGATGGAAGGTGACGCCGATGTGCTCGAGGTGCAGCAGCTCCTCGGGCGCCTCCCGGCACATGATCTCGATCGCGTCCTGGTCGCCGAGATAGTCGGAGCCCTTGATCGTGTCGTAGGCGTGCGACTCCCAGGTGTCGTCCTCGTCGAGGGCCGCGTTGATCCCGCCCTGGGCCGCGTTGGAGTGCGAGCGCACGGGGTGGACCTTGCTGATGATTCCGACCGAGACACCCGCCTCGGCGGCCGCGAGGGCGGCGCGCTGTCCGGCGAGGCCGGCTCCGATCACCAGTACGTCGTGCTCGGGCATCGGCGGCGATCTTATGCCTTTGCGCGGCGTCGGTGCCCGGCCGAATTCCGAGGCCCGCGGTCGGCATTTGGCCCCGCGGCGGCGCTCCGCGCATCGCGGCCGCCGTCAAGCGCTCTAGTCGTCGCGGCGGGCGGCGGAGAAGTCCTCGGAGCCCTGTAGATCGCGCAGCGCGCGGCTCAGCCGCTCGATCGTCACCACCCCCGCCAGGCGGCCGTCGGCCTCGACCGCGGCGAGCCCGCCGAGCCGGCGCAGCTCAACGTTCGCGAGCAGGCTCTCGAGCGGCTCGTCGACGCCCACGAGCTGCTCGCTCGCGCGTCCCAGGCCGAGCTCGTCGGCGGCCGTGCGGGCGGCGCGGCTGGGCTCGGGGACCGCCTCGGCGACGCCGCGCTTGAGCAGCCCGAGGAAGCGCTGGGCGGAGTCGACGACGGGGAACCAGGGCCAGCGGTAGCGGAGGAAGTACTCGTCCAGGGCCCGCTCGATCGAGGTCTCGGCCGGGATCGCGACCGGCTCCGCGTCCATCACGTCGCGCACCCGGAGGCTGCCGAGCTGCGCTCCCATGCGGCTGCGCGTGGCGGTGGCGCGCGCCGAGGAGCCGAGCATCCAGCCGATCAGCGCCAGCCAGATCCCCGCGAAGACGTTGCCCGACAGCAGCAGCAGGACCCCGATCCCGATGAACAGGTAGGCGAAGCCCTGCCCGAGGCGGGCGGCGAAGATCGTGGCCCGGCTCTGGTTGCCGGTCAGCTTCCAGGCGATCGCGCGGGCGATCCGGCCGCCGTCGAGCGGGAAGGCGGGAAGCAGGTTGAAGATCAGGATCGCGGCGTTGATGTTCCCGATCCAGGCGAGCACGGCGACGGCGGCGGAGATCGAGGCGTCCTCGTCGAAGGTCGCCCCGTCCCAGAACGAGCTCCCGGCGAGGATCGTCCCCGCGCCCAGGCAGGCGACCGCGATCAGCAGCGTCACCGCCGGTCCCGCGGCGGCGATCCGGAACTCGACCCCGGGGCTGTCGGGCTCGCGCCGCAGCCCGGCGATGCCGCCGAACATCCAGAGCGTGATCTGGGTGATCCCGATCCGGTTGCGCAGCGCGATCAGCGCGTGGCCGAGCTCGTGCAGCAGGATCGAGGCGAAGAAGGCGAGCGCGCTGAGCACCGCGAGCACGTAGGGCTGGACCGACTCCTGGCTGCTGCCGAGCAGGTCCCGGTAGTAGCCGGAGAGCAGCCAGATAACCAGGAAGAGGACGAAGAACCAGCTCCAGTCCACCCCGATCGGGATCCCGCGGACGGTCAGGATCGTGAAGCGGCTCCGCTCCGGCATGCGGGGGATGTTAGGTGCCCCCGCCGCTCGCGCCGGCGCGGGTCAGCGGCGCAGGCGTTCGCTGAGCTCGCGGACGCCCCCGATCGCGTTCTGGATCGGGGAGAGCGAGCTGCGCACC
>CAZARJ010000072.1:0-4465 GCA_964487515.1 uncultured Conexibacteraceae bacterium
CGCGCTGCTAGCCTTTCGGTGCAGGTTGCAGCGGTGGCCTGCTCCTCCGATCGAACGGCGACCCGGAAGGCCTTGCTTCCCTTGACCGAGCGGCTCTGCGACGACCGCGACGGACCGCGCGACGAGTGCGGCGTATTCGGCGTTTACGCGCCCGGCCGCGATGTGGCCCGCCTCGCCTACTTCGGGCTCTACGCCCTCCAGCACCGGGGGCAGGAGTCGGCGGGGATCGCCACCTGCGAGGGCGGCATGATCATGACCCTGCGCGACCTCGGGCTCGTCTCGCAGGTCTTCGACGAGGAGAAGCTGCAGGGGCTGGCGGGCGACATGGCGATCGGGCACGTCCGCTACTCGACCACCGGCGGCGGCGCCTGGGAGAACACGCAGCCGGTCTGGCGCGACGACGGCCGCGAGGTCGCGCTCGCCCACAACGGCAACCTGATCAACGCCGTCGAGCTCTACGCCGAGCTGCAGGAGCGCGGGATCGCCTTCCGCGGCACCTCCGACTCGGAGATCATCGCGGCGCTGCTCTCATCGGCGGGGGAGCGCAGCATCGAGGACGCGGTGGAGGCCACGATGCCGCGGCTGGAGGGCGCCTACTCGACCGTGGCGATGACCAAGGGCGGGGTGGTCGCCTTCCGCGACCCGTACGGCGTCCGCCCGCTCGCGCTGGGACGGCTGAACGGCAACTTCATCGTCGCCTCCGAGAGCTGCGCCTTCGACATCGTCGGCGCGCAGCTGATCCGCGAGGTGCAGCCCGGGGAGCTGATCTCGCTCAGCGAGCGCGGGCTCGAGGTGCGGCAGGCGGTGAAGCCGCAGCGGAAGGCGCACTGCGTCTTCGAGCACATCTACTTCTCACGCCCGGACACGCGGCTCGAGGGCCAGGTCCTGCAGAAGGTCCGCGGGCGCATGGGGGAGCTGCTCTGGGAGGAGGCGCCGGTCGACGCCGACCTGGTGATCTCGGTCCCCGACTCGGGCAACCCCGCCGCCGCCGGCTTCTCGCGCGCCTCGGGCATCCCCAAGGACGACGGGCTGATCAAGAACCGCTACGTGGCGCGGACGTTCATCCAGCCGGGTCAGGAGCTGCGCAAGCACGGCCTGCGGATGAAGTTCAACCCGCTGCCGGAGATCGTCGAGAACCAGCGCGTGGTGGTGGTCGACGACTCGATCGTGCGCGGCAACACGACGCGGCAGATCGTCGGCATGCTGCGCGACGCGGGGGCGCTCGAGGTGCACCTGCGGATCTCCGCCCCGCCGATCCGCTTCCCCTGCCACTACGGGATCGACATGTCGAGCCGCGAGGAGATGATCGCCCACGAGCGCACGGTCGACGAGATCGCCGAGCACCTGGGCGCCGACTCGCTCGCCTACCTCTCGATGGACGGCGTCTACGAGGCCGTCGGCACGCCCGCCGGCGACCACTGCGACGCCTGCTTCACCGGCCGCTATCCGCTCGGCGAGCGGGCCGACGGCAAGTTCGCGCTCGAGCAGCTCGCCACCGTGACCGCCGGCTCCCCGCGCTGAGTTGAGCGCCGGCCGCGGGGATCGGGGCTCGGGGACGCGGCTGCGCGTCGCGGTGCTCGCGTCGGGCACCGGCACGAACCTGCAGGCGATCCTGGACCGCGTGCACGGGCGCGCCGCCGAGGTGGTGGGGGTCGCCTCGGACAAGCCCGGCGCCCTCGCGCTGGAGCGGGCCAGGCGGGCGGAGGTGCCGACGCGGACGTTCCCGCGCGAGGACTACGACGACCGGGCCGCGCGCGATGCGGCGATGGGCGACTGGCTCGCGGAACGCGAGGTGGAGCTGATCGTGCTCGCGGGCTACATGCAGATCCTCAGCCCCGCCTTCATCCGCCGCTTCGCGGGCCGGATCATCAACGTCCACCCGGCGCTGCTGCCCGCCTTCCCGGGGCTCGACGCGATCGGCCAGGCGATCGCCCACGGAGTCCGGGTGACCGGGGTGACGGTGCACTTCGTCGACGAGGGGGTCGACACCGGGCCGATCCTGCTGCAACGCGCGGTCGGGCTCAAATACACTCGCCCCGTGGCGGAGGCGATCGAGCAGATCCACGCGGTGGAGCACGAGCTGCTGCCGCGCGCCGTGGAGCTGATCGCCGCCGGGCGGGTGAGCCTCGATCCGGGCAACCCGCGGCTGGTGCGGATCGAGGGCGAGGAGCGCGAGTGAGCTCCGAGCAGCCCACCGCGGCGAGCGTCCCGGCGGCGATGAACGGCACCACCCCCGTCGCGCGCCCCGTGCGGCGGGCGCTGATCTCCGTCTCCGACAAGGGCGGCGTGGTCGACTTCGCGCGCGGGCTGGAGCGGCTCGGGATCGAGATCGTCTCCACCGGCGGGACCGCCGCGGCGCTGGCCGAGGGCGGGGTCGCGGTGCGCACGGTGGAGGACCTGACGGGGGCGCCGGAGATCCTCGGCGGCCGGGTCAAGACGCTGCACCCGAAGCTGCACGCCGGGCTGCTCGCGGTCCGCGACGACCCCGAGCACGCGGCGACGATGGAGCGCGAGGGCATCGAGCCGATCGACCTCGTCTGCACGAACCTCTATCCGTTCGAGCGCACGGTCGCGGCCAGCGGGGTCGACGATGAGGAGGCGATCGAGAACATCGACATCGGCGGGCCGACGATGATCCGCGCGGCGGCCAAGAACCACCGCTACGTCGCCGTGCTGGTGCGGCCGGAGAGCTACGACGCGGTGCTCGCCGAGCTCGAGGAGGCGGGCGGGACGCTCTCGGGGGAGACGCGCCACTGGCTCGCCAACGAGGCCTTCGCCTACACGGCCCGCTACGACGCCGCGATCAGCCAGTGGTTCGGGCAGCGCTACGAGGACTTCCCGACCCACATGACGGTCTCGACGGAGAAGTTCCTGGAGCTCTCCTACGGGGAGAACCCGCACCAGCGCGCCGCCCTCTACGTGGAGACGGGAACGCGCTCGCACGTGCTCAGCCGGGTCGCCAAGCACCACGGCAAGGCGCTGTCGTTCAACAACGTGCTCGACCTGGACTCGGCCCGCGCCCTGCTCGCCGACCTCGAGGGGCCGGCCTGCGTGATCGTCAAGCACAACAACCCCTGCGGGGTGGCGCTGGGCGAGGACGCGCTCGACGCCTACGAGAAGGCGCTGGCCTGCGATCCGATGTCCGCCTACGGGGGCGTGATCGCGCTCAACCGGCCGATCGGGACGGCGCTCGCGGAGCGGCTGCACGAGAACTTCGTCGAGGTGTTGATCGCGCCCGGCTACGAGGCTGACGCCTGCGACATCCTGCGGCGCAAGGAGGCGATCAGGATCCTCGAGGACACCGAGCAGCGCCGCCGCGAGTCACGCTTCGACGCCAAGCGCGTGCTCGGCGGCCTGCTGGTCCAGGAGGTGGACCGGGTCGGGGACGTGGCGGCGGCGCTGGAGCCGGCGACGCCGACCGAGCCGGACGAGGCCACGCGCCGGGATCTGATCTTCGCCTGGACGGTCTGCAAGCACGTGCGCTCGAACGCGATCGTGCTCGCCAAGGACGGGGCGACGCTGGGGATCGGAGCCGGGCAGATGAGCCGCGTCGACTCGGTGCGGCTCGCGGTCGAGAAGGCGCGCGCGGCCCGCGGCGGGGAGGCGGACGGGCTGCTCGCCGGCTGCGCGCTGGCCTCGGACGCCTTCTTCCCCTTCGCCGACGGGCCGCAGCTCGCGATCGAGGCCGGCGCCCGGGCGATCGTCCAGCCGGGCGGATCGAAGCGCGATGCCGAGGTGATCGACGCCTGCGAGGCGGCCGGCGTCTCGATGGTCTTCACGCGCCGCCGCCACTTCCGCCACTGAGGGCCGGCCGCGGGTGAGCCGCCCGGCGCAGGTGGAGGTCCGCGTGCTGCGGGTCTTCTGCGGGCCGGACGGCGGGGGCGGCAACCCGCTCGGGGTGGTGCTCGACGGCCCGCTCGTCGCCGCCGACGACCGCCAGGCGCTGGCCGCGCACCTCGGCTACTCGGAGACGGTCTTCGTCGATGACGCACCGAGCGGGCGGATCGCGATCTTCACGCCCGAGGTGGAGCTCCCCTTCGCCGGACACCCGACGGTGGGGACGGCCTGGCTGCTCACCCGCGAGGGTCACGCGGTCGATGCGCTGCGGACGCCCGCCGGCAAGGTGCCGGTCCGGGTCGGGGGCCGGGCCGATGGCCAAGCCGACGGCCGAGTCAAGGGCCAAGTCGAAGGCGATCGGGCCTTCGCGCGCGGCCGGCCGGACTGGTGCCCGGCCTTCGAGCTGCTCCAGCTCGATTCCCCGGCGGCTGTCGACGCCCACCCCGTGGCCGACCGCCTCCTCTACGCGTGGGCCTGGATAGACGAGGACGCCGGCCGGATCCGCACCCGCTGCTTCGTCCCCGAGGCCGGAATCGCCGAGGACGAGGCCACCGGCTCCGCCGCCCTCCGCCTCTGCGCCGCCCTGGACCGCCCGATCGAGATCCACCAGGGCCGCGGCTCCCGCATC
>CAZARJ010000072.1:4565-7973 GCA_964487515.1 uncultured Conexibacteraceae bacterium
TGGTGCGGAACTGCTCGGCACCGGGGAGCGCTGGAACGCCCACTGACGCCGAAAGGGGGTCAGGTAGGCCACACCTGTAATGCCCCCGCCGGGACTCGAACCCGGAATCTCATCGCTTAAAAGGCGAGCGCGTTAACCAATTCCGCCACGGAGGCAGAGCCAGCTTAGAAGGGAGTCGAGAGACGGAGCTCGACGAACACCTTCAGGAACAGCTCGACGGCTTCTGAAACCTCGTCGCTACGCCGGGGCGTTCCAGCGCTGGATCACGCGGTAGTCGTGCTCCCAGCCGAGGCGGCTCAGGGTGGCGGTGCCGAGGCCGAGGCGCTGGCCGGCGGTGGGGTCGAGCTCGATCCAGCGGGCGGCGAGGATGCGCAGCAGGTGGCCGTGGGCGAAGACGATCGCGGTGACCTCGGCGTCGCCCGCGAGGAGATCGGCGATCACGCGGTCGGCGCGCCCGCCCACGTCGGCGGCCGTCTCGCCGCCCGGGCAGCCGTCGCGCCAGAGCAGCCAGCCGGGCCGCGCGGCGCGGATCTCCGCCGAGGTGCGGCCCTCGTAATCGCCGTAGTCCCATTCGCAGAGGTCGTCGAGCACCTCGGCGCGGTCCCCGAGGCCGGCCAGCTCGCAGGTCTCCCGGGCGCGCCGCAGCGGGCTGCAGAGGACGCGGTCGAAGCTGCGCTCGGCGAGCGGCTCCCGCAGCGTCCGCGCCTCCCGCTCCCCCTCCTCGGTGAGGGGAATGTCCGAGCGCCCGGTGTGGCGCCGGTCGCGGCTCCACTCGGTCTCCCCGTGCCGGGCGAGCCAGACGACCGGTCCCGGACGGCTCATGGCGGGGATCATCGCCGATCCCCCGGCCGGAGCCGCGGCGCGCGGAACCCAGTGGGCGCGGCCGCGAACGCCGAGCGGGCCCGGCCACTGGGGCGCGGCCGCGAACGCCGAGCGGGCCCGGCCACTGGGGATAGTCACGTCGGAATGCCGACGCGGAGCTCCCCAGCGGGCGAGGGGCGGCAGCCGCGCCTGGCCTCAGCCCAGCTCGGGGGTTCCCTCCTCGGGGGTGGAGGCGGTGGCGTAGAGGCGATGGGGGATGCGGCCGGCGTGGCGGGCGGCGAAGCCCGCCTCGACCGCGGCGCGCATCGCGCGGGCCATCAGCTCCGGGTCCTCGGCCCGGGAGACGGCGCTCGCCAGCAGGACGCCGGAGCAGCCCAGCTCCATCGCCAGGGCGGCATCGGAGGCGGTACCGATCCCGGCGTCGAGGATCACGGGGACGCTCGCGTGCTCGACGATGATCCTGATGTTGTAGGGGTTGCGGATCCCGGCGCCGGAGCCGATCGGGGAGCCGAGCGGCATCACCGCCGCGCAGCCGAGCGCCTCCAGCCGCCGGGCCAGGGTGGGGTCGTCGTTCGTGTAGGGGAGGACCGTGAAGCCGTCGTCGACGAGCTGCTCGGCCGCGTCGAGAAGCTCAACCGCGTCGGGCAGCAGCGTGCGGTCGTCGCCGATCACCTCGAGCTTGATCCAGTCGGTGCCGAACGCCTCGCGGGCCAGCTGCGCCGTGCGGACCGCGTCGCGCGCCGTGTAGCAGCCGGCCGTGTTGGGCAGCAGGAAGACGCCGAGCCGGTCGAGCACGTCGATGATTGAGCCCTTCGCGCCCGGATCGACGCGGCGCAGCGCCACGGTGACGATCTCCGTTCCCGATGCGCGCACCGCCGCTTCCAGCTCCTCGAGGGTCCGGAACCCCCCGGTGCCCACGATCAGCCGCGAGCCCCACTCCCGGCCGCCCAGCTCGAAGGGGCGATCGCCCTCCGGGCCCGGCGCCGCGGACCGCGTCTCCCCCACGGGCCCGCCTTCGGCGCTCGCGCCGCCGATGCCAGCCTCGTCCTTCACCGCGGTCGAATCGCTCACGTCGCTCATTCCGCTCCTCCCTGAATCGCTCGCACCACCTCTACCCGCTGCCCCTCGCGCAGCACCGTCTCCGCGAGGCGCGCCGCCGGGACGACCTCGCCGTCGACCGCCACGGCGACCCCGCGCTCGCCCGGCTCGACGCCCGCGGTCCGCGCCGCGTCCGCCGCCGAGGCGCCGTCCGCCAGCTCCACCGGCTCGCCGTTCACGCTCACCCTCACGCCGTCACCTCCGCGCCCGCGAACCGCTCCACCCCGAATCCGGCCACCGCGTCGGGGACGGCGTCGCCCCGCAGCACCGCCTCGATGGCGTCCACGGTGACCGGGGCCAGCAGGATCCCGTGGCGATGGTGGCCGCAGGCGAGCAGCAGCCCATCGACGCTGGTCCCGCCGATCACCGGCGCCCCGTCGGGCGTCCCCGGGCGCAGCCCCGCCGAAGCCTCGACCAGCTCCAGCTCGGCGATCCCGGGCAGCACCCGGTAGGCCTCGCGCAGCAGCTCGTGGACCGCGCCCGCGGTCACGCGCGAGTCGAAGCCGCGATCCTCCATCGTCGCCCCGACGACGACCTCCTCCCCCGCCCGCGGCACCACGTAGACGCGCTCGGCGCCGACGATCCGCTCGCAGAGCCGTTCGCCGGCGGGCGCGCGCAGGCGCAGGATCTCGCCCTTGACCGGCCGCACCGGCGGCGTGTCCGGCGCCGGGACGAGCTCCGCGGCGCGCGCCCCGGCGGCCACCAGGACGCGCCCGGCCCCGATCCGCCGGCCGTCGTCCAGCACGGCGCCCCCGACCGCGCCGTCGCCGATCAGCAGCTCCGCGACCCGGCCCGAGATCCGCCGCACCCCGCTCCGCTCGGCCGCCCGCTCGAGGGCGGCGACCACGGCGCGCGGGTCGACCTCGCCCTCGCCCGCGGCCAGGTAGCCGCCCACCGCCGCCACCGAGATCCCCGGCTCCAGGCGCCGGCACTCGCTGCCACGCAGCCATTCCGCCCCGAGCCCGAGCCGCTCGTGCAGGTCGTGCTCGCGCTGCAGCACGGCGCGCTCGTCGCGATCGAGGGCGACGTGCAGGGCGCCACGGATCCGCAGCGGCACCTCTACCCCGGCCGCGTCCCCGAGCTCGCGCGCGAATCCCGGCCAGCGCGCTGCCGAGGCCAGCGCCGCCGCGAGCAGCTCCTCCTGGTTCCAGGTCGCCTCGCCGACCGGCGCGATCATCCCCGCGGCGACGTTCGAGGCGCGCTCCTCGACGCCGGCGTCGACGACCGCCACATCCAGCCCCAGCCCGGCCGCGCGCCACGCGCAGCCGAGCCCGATGACGCCTCCGCCGACGACCAGCAGATCGGCATGCCCGAGCGACTCCGGGCCGGAGCCCCCGGCACGGCGCGGCGTGCCCGACCCCTCCCCGGCGCGAACTTCCTCGGCCATCGTCGATCGCCTCCTAAGCGCTTGCTCTGCGGGAGACCGAGCCCGACCATCCCTGCGCCGGCACTACCCGGATCAGGTTCGGACGGTCGGCGGCCCCAGCC
>CAZARJ010000073.1:0-5352 GCA_964487515.1 uncultured Conexibacteraceae bacterium
CCCCCGGGCGGCCCGCGCCCCCTCCGCGCCCGCGCGGGCGGCGCGGTCAGGTGGCGGGCGGGCGGATCTCGGGGTGCGCGCGGTACCAGTCGAGCGTCCGGGAGAGGCCCTCGCGGAGGCTCGTGCGCGGCTCCCAGCCGCAGCGCTCGCGGAGCTTGGCCGCGTCGACGTACTGGCGATCGATCTCGCCGGCCGGGTTGCCGGTCCCGCGGATGTCGGGCTCGACCCCGGTGCCCGCGAGCTCGGCGATCGCCGCCACGATCTCGAGCACGCTGTAGGGGCGCTCGCCGCCGGCGTTGAAGGCCTCGCCCCGGACCCCGTCGCGGTCGAGGTGCGCGGCGATCGCCAGGTAGGCGGCGACCGCGTCCTCGACGTAGAGCAGGTCGCGCACGGGCGAGCCGTCGGAGCGCAGCACCGGCGCGCGGCCGTCGAGCGCCGCGCAGGCCGCCTCGGGCACGAGGCGGGAGAAGTTGAGATCGCCGCCGCCGAAGATGTTGGCGAAGCGGGTCACGGCCACCGGCAGCCCGTAGCTCGGCCAGTAGGAGCGGGCGATCAGGTCGGCGGCGGCCTTCGAGGCCTCGTAGGGAGCGGTCGGCCGCAGGGCGAAGCCCTCGCGGTAGGGCAGCTCATCGTGCGCGCCGTAGGCCTTGTCGGAGGAGGCGACGACGACCCGCTCGACGCCGTGCTCGCGGCAGGCCTCGAGCAGCGTCCAGGTGCCGCGCACGTTGGCGTCGAAGGCGCCCGCCGGATCGGCCCGCACGGTGCCGACGATCGTCTCGGCGGCGAGGTGGAAGACCGTGTCCACGCCGCGCCCGGCGAGGATCCGCCCCAGCGCCTCGCCGTCGGTCAGCTCGCCGGGCTCCTCGTGGACGTCGCCGTCGACGCCGAGCAGGGCCAGGGTCGAGGGGCGCTCGCGGCGCGTGCGCCGGTCGAAGGAGACCACCTCCACCCCGCGCTCGAGCAGCGCCGCGCAGAGCCAGGCCCCGACGAAGCCGCGGCCGCCGGTGACCAGGGCGACGCTCAAGCGGTGCCGACCCGGTCCCAGGTCCGCCAGGGCGGCTCGCCCCCCGCCCACAGGTCCTCGAGCACGACCGCGTCCTTGTAGGTGTCCATGCAGGCCCAGAAGCCGTCGTGGCGGAAGCCGCGCAGTTCGCCGTCGGCGGCGAGGCGCTCCAGCGGCTCGCGCTCCAGCGTCGAGCCGGCGCCGATGTAGGCGAGCGCCGCCGGCTCCAGGAGGAGGAAGCCGCCGTTGACCCATCGCTCCAGGCGCGGCTTCTCCTCGAAGCCGACCACCCGGTCGCCCTCGCCGAGCCGCGCCAGGCCCCACTGCGAGCGCGGCCGCACGAGCGCGACCGTTGCCGCGGCGCCGTGCGCGCGGTGGAAGTCGAGCTCGGCGCCGAGGTCGATGTCGGCGACGCCGTCGGCGTAGGTGAGCGCGAAGCTGCCGTCGCCCAGCCGCTCGGCGGCGCGCGCGACGCGGCCGCCCGTCGGCGTGTCGAGGCCCGTGTCGAGGCACTCCACCTCGATCCCGGCGGGCCACTCGGCGCTCGCCGCGAAGGCCTCGATCATCTCCCGCCGGTAGCCGGTGAGAAAGAGGAAGCGGCGGAAGCCGTGCGCGGCGTAGATCCGGACCACGTGCCAGAGGATCGGGCGGCCGCCGATCTCGACCAGCGGCTTGGGGATCGCGTGCGTGTGCTCCTGAAGCCGCGTCCCCCGTCCCCCGCAGAGGATCGCCACCGGCTCGGAGCGGTCCATGCGCCCCGCTAGGCCGCGCCGCCGGCGACCGCGGGCAGGATCGTCACCTCGGACCCGTCGGAGACCTCGGTCCCGAGCCCGTCGCGGAAGCGGATGTCCTCGCCCTCGACGTAGACGTTGACGAAGCGGCGCAGCTCGCCGTCCTCGGTGATCCGCTCGCGCAGGCCCTCGTGCTCGGCGAAGACGGCGTCCAGCGCCTCGCCCACCGTGCCCCCCTCGACTTCGAGCTCGCCGGCGCCGCCGGTCGCGGCGCGTAGCTGGGCGGGGATCTTGACTCGTACGGACATCTATCTCGCTCCTTGCTCTCGGACGCTACTACCTACTCGGATCTCCGGGCCTCGGGCCCGCCGGCCCGACGAACCCGATGTTTTCGTCACCTGGTACACAAAAAGTCGGGTTCGTGGATCGGGGCGACGCTCAAGCGGCGACCGCGGTGCGCGGGGCGACGCGCTCGGCGAAGGATTCGGGGCTGGGCTCGATCGTGTGCATCTCGAAGCCCTCGCGGACCGCGTCCAGCGTCTTCAGGCCCTCGCCGGTGATGTAGAGGACGACGCTGTCGCCGGGTCCGATCGCGCCGCGCTCGGCGAGCTTCGCCAGGGTCGCCGTGGTCACGCCGCCGGCGGTCTCGGTGAAGATGCCGGTGGTCTCGGCCAGCAGCCGGATCCCGGCCTGGATCTCGGGGTCGCTGACCGCCTCGATCGAGCCGCCGCTGCGGCGCGCGAGGTCGATCGCGTAGGGCCCGTCGGCGGGGTTGCCGATCGCGAGGCTCTTGGCGATCGTGTCCGGGCGGACCGGCCGGGGGACGTCGTCGCCCGCGTCGTAGGCGCTCGCCACCGGACTGCAGCCGGCCGCCTGGGCGCCGTGGAAGGCGGGCAGCCGGCCCTCGATCAGGCCGGCGTCGAGCCACTCCTCGAAGCCGCGCGCCAGGCGCGTGAACAGCGAGCCCGAGGCGACCGGGCAGACGATGCGGTCGGGGAGCCGCCAGCCGAGCTGCTCGGCGGTCTCGAAGGCGAGCGTCTTGGAGCCCTCGGCGTAGTAGGGCCGCAGGTTGACGTTGACGAAGGCCCAGCCCCGATCCTCGGCGAGCTGCGTGCAGAGGCGGTTGACGTCGTCGTAGTTGCCGTCGACGCCGACCAGCGTCGTCCCGTAGACGCCGGTGGCGAGCAGCTTCTGCTCCTCCAGGTCAGCGGGGACGAAGACGTAGGAGTCGAGCCCGGCCGCGGCGGCGTGGGCGGCGACGGCGTTGGCGAGGTTGCCGGTCGAGGCGCAGGCGACCGTCTCGTAGCCGAGCTCGATCGCCTTCGCCAGCGCCACGGCGACGACGCGGTCCTTGAAGCTGTGCGTCGGGTGGGCGGCGTCGTTCTTGACCCAGACCTCGCCGATCCCGAGCCGCTCGGCGAGCCGCTCGGAGCGGATCAGCGGCGTCGCGCCCGGCTCCAGGGCGCAGGGCGGCGGGCCGTCGAAGGGCAGGAAGTCGGCGTAGCGCCAGATCCCGCTCCCCGCTGCCTGGATCCGGCGCCGGAGCGCCTCCGGATCGGCCTCGCGGCGCTCGTAGGCGACCTCCAGCGGCCCGAAGCAGCTCGCGCAGAAGTAGCCGGCGTCGGCGGGGTACTCGCCCCCGCACTCCTTGCACCTCAAACCCTTGATCGACATCGTGGCTCCTTGTCCCAGCTCGGTTTTCCGGTAACGAAAAAGACCTCTGCCAACGTGAGCAGAGGTCCGAGTGGGACTCCCACTCACATCTCCCAGGTATCCACCTGTTGGAATTGGCACCTTCCCCGTCGGACGTGAGTCCTCTGGGGGGTTGCCGGGGTTTCTCAGGGCCAGTTCCCTCCACCCCTCTGGATGTGGCGGTCTATGTGGGGCGCAATATACCAACGGGCCCGGAGACCGTCCAGAGGGCGGCGCCGGTGGCGTAACCTTGCCCGCGATGACGCTCAGCGACGGGACGGGCGACCAAGATGCCGAACCTCCCCAAACCCAGACTGCATCGCGCGCGCCGCGCCGGCCGGGGCGGCTCCGACCAGGCCGACGGCTCCGGCCCGCCGCCCGCGGCTGAGCCGGACGTCCAGACCATCGCGGCCGCCGGGCTGCGCTGGGTGCACATCGAGAGCCCGACCGGCCTCGAGTGGGGCTGGCTGCAGGAGCACTTCGACTTCCACGCGCTCGACCTCGAGGACGTGATCTCGCGCAACCAGCGGCCGAAGATCGACGAGTACCCCGACTACCTGTTCATCGTCCTACACCTGCCGGTGTTCGATCCCAGCGTGCGGCGGCTCAACGTCGGCGAGCTCGACATGTTCGTCGGGCCGGACTTCGTGATCACGATCCCGAACCAGCCGCTGCAGCCGGTCGAGTACCTGTTCGAGCGCTGCCGCGCCTCCGACGAGACGCGCGAGAAGCTCTTCTCCCGGGGGTCGGGC
Source organism: uncultured Conexibacteraceae bacterium (assembly GCA_964487515.1). Taxonomy (GTDB): domain Bacteria; phylum Actinomycetota; class Thermoleophilia; order Solirubrobacterales; family 70-9; genus RHKX01. Next base: position 4,179 of record CAZARJ010000073.1, read on the forward strand.
TACCTGCTCTACCGGATCGTCGACGACAGCTTCGACTACTGCTTCCCGATGCTGCGCAAGATCGGCAACAAGCTGGACGCGGTCGAGGACGACATCTTCGTCGAGGGGCGCTCGGAGGAGGTCGTGCGCGACATCTCGACGGTCAAGCAGGAGATCATCAACTTCCGCAAGGTGATCCGCCCCCAGCGCCCCGTCCTCCGCGACTTGGAGAACGTCAAGCAGCGCTTCCTCGCCCCCGAGCTCGACCTCGAGATCTACTTCGACGACATCGTCGATGCGCACGAGCGAATCTGGGACATGCTCGAGAACTACAAGGAGGTGATCGAGGCGCTCGAGGAGACCAACGAGGCGGTTCTCAACCACCGCGTCAACGAGGTCCTGCGCGTCCTGACCGCGATCAGCGTGATCGTCCTGCCCCTGACCCTGATCGCCAGCATCTGGGGGATGAACGTGGGCGTGCCCGGGGAGGGGAACTCGACCGACTTCTACGTCTTGATCGCGGCGATGGTCGTGATCCTGATCGCGATGCTGACTTACTTCCGCCGGCGCGACTGGCTCTGAGCGGCCCGAATAGCATCCCCGCCGATGCTCGATGCCTGAGGAACGGATCTGGGCGCCCTGGCGCCTGCGCTACGTGAAGGACGCGAACCGCGCGACCGGGTGCGTGCTCTGTGAGAAGCCCGCCGAGGGCGACGACCGGCAGGCGCTGATCGTCCATCGCGGCGAGCGCTGCTTCGTGATCCTCAACCTCTTCCCGTACACGAGCGGGCACCTGATGGTCGCCCCCTTCGCGCACGAGGGACGGATGCAGGACATCGCGCCCGAGACGACAGCCGAGTTGCTCGCCCTCGCCCAGCAGGCGATGCGCCGGCTCGAGGAGGTCTACCGGCCGGAGGGCTTCAACCTGGGGATCAACCAGGGGCGCGCCGCGGGAGCCGGGGTCGAGGGCCACATCCACCTGCACGTCGTCCCGCGCTGGGCCGGCGACACCAACTACATGCCGGTCCTCGCCGACACGCGCGTGATGCCGCAGTCGCTGGAGGAGTCCTACGACGCGCTCGCGGGAGGGTTCGGGTGAGCGGCGCGGCCCCCGCGGGCGGGCCGGGGTCGGTCCCGGCGGAGATCTTCAAGGCCTACGACGTCCGCGGCCTCTACGGCGAGCAGATGGACGGCG
>CAZARJ010000073.1:5452-7885 GCA_964487515.1 uncultured Conexibacteraceae bacterium
GGCAAGGAGAGCGGCGAGCTGCGGGTCGGGGTGGGCCGCGACATGCGCCTGCAGGCCCCCGAGATGGCGGGCCGCCTCGCCGCCGGGCTCGCCGACGAGGGCGCCACGGTCCTCGACGTGGGGATGGTGGGCACCGAGCAGCTCTACTTCCTGGTCGGGGCGCGGGAGCTCGACGGGGGCGCGATGATCACCGCCTCGCACAACCCGAAGGCATACACGGGCGTGAAGCTGGTCCGCGAGGGCGCGCTGGCGCTCTCCGGGGAGACCGGGATCCAGCGGGTGCGCGAGGTGATCGAGGCCGGGATGGGCACGGCGCCGGGCGGCGGGAGGACCGAGAGCGTGACGATCACCGAGGAGTTCGAGCGGCGCGCGATGGGGTTCATCGATCCCGGCGCGGTGCGGCCGATGAAGGTCGTCGTCGACGGCGGCAACGGGATGGCCGGGCAGATGGCCGGCCCCCTGCTCGACCGGCTCGGGCTCGATCTGGTCAAGACCTACTGGGCCCCGGACGGCAACTTCCCCGACCACGAGCCGAACCCGCTGCTGCCCGAGAACCGGGCCTTCGTGATCGAGCGCGTCCGCGCCGAGGGCGCCGACCTGGGGATCGCCTGGGACGGCGACGCCGACCGCTGCTTCTTCATCGACGACCGCGGCGAGTTCGTCGACGGCGACTTCCTGACCGCCCTGCTGGCGGCCTCGCTGCTCGAGAAGGAGCCGGGCGCGACGATCCTCTACGACGTGCGGGCGAGCCGCGCCGTCCCCGACACGATCGCGGCGGCCGGCGGCACCGCGATCGTCAACCGCGTCGGGCACGCGTTCATGAAGCGCGCGATGCGCGAGCACGGCGCCGCCTTCGCCGGCGAGGTCTCCGGCCACTACTACTTCCGCGACTTCTACAACGCCGATTCGGGGACGATCCCGGCGCTCCTCGTGCTGGAGCTGATCTCGCGCGCGGGGCGGCCGCTGTCGGAGCTGGTCGGCGAGCTGCGCTCCCGCTACTTCATCAGCGGCGAGATCAACTCCGAGGTGGACGACCAGGCGGCGAAGATGGAGGCGCTCGTCGCCGCCCATCCGGAGGCCGAGATCACACGCCTCGACGGCGTCTCGATCGACTACCCCGACTGGCACTTCAACGTCCGGCCCTCCAACACCGAGCCGCTGCTGCGCCTCAACCTGGAGTCGCTGGTCTCGCGCGCCGACATGGAGGCGAAGCGCGACGAGGTCCTGGCCCTGATCCGCGCCTAGCCGCGCCGGGCGGGACGGCCCCCGGAGCGCGCTGCGTCTAGTCTGCCTCGCGACCGCTCAGGCCTCCGCCGCCGGGGTATAGGAGAACCATGGAAAGCACCGCAACCACCGTCGCGCCGATCCCGGAGGAGACCCTCGGGCAGTCGGCGCAACCGCTCGCGCGGGCGGCGAAGAAGCGGATGCTGATCATCGTCAACCCGTACGCGACGACGGTCTCCGACCGGCTCAAGAACCTGGTCGTCTACGCGCTTCAGGGCCGCTACGAGGTGGAGGCGGTCGCGACCGAGGCGCAGAACCACGCCACCGAGATCGGCCGCGAGGCGGTCGACGGCGGCTACGACGTGGTCGTCGCCTTCGGCGGTGACGGAACCCTGAACGAGGTCGCCAACGGGCTCGCCGGGACCGACATCCCCGTCTCGGTGCTGCCGGGCGGCTCCACGAACGTCGTCTGCCGGACGCTCGGAATCCCCAACGACGTGGTCGATGCCACCGAGCACCTGCTCTCCTGCGCCGACCGGTTCCGGCCCCGCGCGATCGACCTCGGGCTCGCCAACGGACGCCGCTTCGCCTTCTCCTGTGGCGCCGGGCTCGATGCCACCGCGGCGCACCAGGTCGACTCCCATCCGCGCCTCAAGGCCCGCTTCGGGCCCTACTTCTACACCTGGGCCGCAGTGCGCGGCTTCTACGCGAGCTACCTGCGCGACCCGGTCCGCATGCGCGTGCAGGCGGGCGACGAGGAGAGCGAGGGCGTGACCGCCATCTGCCAGAACTCCGACCCCTTCACCTACTTCCGGGGCCGCGAGATCCGCGTCTGCGAGGACGTGGCGCTGGACTCCGGCTCGCTCTCGCTGGCGGTCCTCCGCCGCGCCGCCCAGCGCGATGTGCCCTTCATCGCCGCACGCATCCTCGGCGCCCGGTCGAGCGCGGGCGAGCACCGCCAGATCGAGCACTTCGCTCAACTCCGTGAGGCCCGGATCGAGTCCGCCTCCAGCGGCGGCGACGGCTCCGCCCGCCCCTTCCCGGTCCAGGTCGACGGCGACTTCATCGGCGAGCACACAGAGCTCGAGCTCGGCATCGAGCGCGCCGCGCTGACCGTCGTCGCCTGAGCGGACCCCCGCAGCCCCGCTGGGTTGGATAACGCCAATATCCCGGCGGAAGTCCATGCCAGCGCGCGGACGGGCTGCGGGA
>CAZARJ010000074.1:0-7844 GCA_964487515.1 uncultured Conexibacteraceae bacterium
GCGGAGGCCCGCGGGCGCGAACGCCTAACCTTGGGGGCGAACCGCGATCGAGCGAGGAGGAACCACGAGATGGCCGCCAACCCGGAGCTTCGCCAACAACTCGAGCAGGCGATCAGCGACAACAAGGTCCTGCTGCTGATGAAGGGGACCCCGGAGGCGCCCCGCTGCGGCTTCTCGATGAAGGCGGTCGGGATCCTGCAGCAGATGGGCGTCGAGTACGGGGCGATCGACGTGCTCCCGACGCTCGATCCCCTGCGCGAGGTGACCACCGAGATCGCCGACTGGCGCACCTTCCCGCAGCTCTACGTCGACGGCGAGCTGCTCGGCGGCGCCGACCTGATGGAGGAGATGCTCGCCTCCGGAGAGCTCGCCGAGACGCTCGGCGTCGAGGCCCCCTCGCCGCCCGCGGGCGGCGAGGCGGAGACCGCCGGCGGCGATCAGGACGGGTACCGCAGCCCGCCGATGCAGATCGACCGCTGAGGCGCCCGGCGAGCGACAGAAGACCGCCGGCGACCCCGCAGGGAACGCCGCCAGCACGGGACGCTGCCGAGCCAGACGGACCCGGGCGGGAGGGACTCGCCTGCCGAGGGGAGCTTCGGCGGCGTGACCTTGCGGTTCTCCGGCCATCGCACGGGTTTCGGCAAGATCGGCGACGACCCGCCCTGAGGTCAGCGGCGAGCTTGCGCTTATCCGGACATCACGCGCGTTTCTGCAAGCTCGGCGAGCCTCGCAACCGGCTCAGCCGGGGCCGTCCGCCGGGCAAGGCGGGTATCAGCCGCGGCGGGAGCCGCGGAATCGAACCGCTAAGCCGGCGTCGCGGCGGCCTCGTCGTCCTCGCGGACCTGGAACGAGGAGCCGCAGCCGCAGGCCGCGACCACGTTCGGGTTGTTGACCGCGAAGCCGGCGCCCTGCAGGCCCTCGACGTAGTCGACCTCGGAGCCGAAGACGAACTGCATCGAGACCTTGTCGACGAGGACCGAGACGCCGTTCTGCTCGAAGACCTGGTCCTCGTCCTTGCGCCGGTCGAGCGCGAGCGCGTACTGGAACCCTGAGCAACCCCCGCCGCGCACCGCGATGCGCAGCGCCTGCTCCTCGCCCTGCTGTCCGGCGAGCAGCTCCTTGAGCTTCGTCGCCGCTACGTCCGTGATCTTGATCGCTGCATCGGGAGTGTCCATGCTTCAGATTGTATAGCCCCGATCGGGCAGCGGGTCAAGCCGGCTCCTCCCGGCCGCGGCTCCACTCCAGGTACTCGATGATGCGCCGCGAGTCGTGGACGATCTCCTCGCCGTCGATCAGCAGCGGGACCCGGCTCTGGCCCGTGAGCTCGACGATCTCGGGGCGGTGCGAGCGCCGGTAGGGGACCCGCTCCACGCGATGCTCGATGCCGAGTCGCTCGAGGCGGCGGGCGACCGCGCCGCAGGGGCAGAGGAAGTTGGTCGGGGTCGGGCAGCGGTAGAGGACGACCGTGGGCCGGGCGCTCATCGCGGCATCACCCGATCGGCGAGGCGCAGCAGCCGCGCGGTGGCGCCGATCGCGGCCTCGACCGGCCCCGGACCGCTCCCGACCCGCTCGCCGAGCTGCTCCCGCATCGCCGCGACGGCCTCCCGCAGCGTCTCCTCGTGCGGGCGCGGGCGGAACCCGAGCTCCCGCTTCGCCTTCGCCGACGAGTAGGTCCACCAGTGGACCGCCGAGCGGGTCTCGTCACCGGCCACCGAGGCCGGCAGCCCGAGGCGCTCGACCATCGCGGTCCCGTGGATCGCGACCCGGGCCGGCAGCCGCAGCGGCGGCGCGGGGACCCCCGAGATGCGCTCCAGGTCGGCGAACAGCCGCTGCAGGGTGAAGTTGCGGCCGCCGAGTATGTAGCGCTCGCCGGGCGCGCCGGCGGCGTCGGCGAGCAGATGCCCGTCGGCCACGTCGCGGACGTCGACGATGTTCAGCCCCCCGTCCACGTAGGCCGGGATGCGGCGCAGCAGAAAGCGCCGGATCAGGCCCATCGAGCTGCCGCTGCCGTCGGGGCCGAGCACGAAGCTGGGGTTGACGATCACCGCGTCGAGGCCGCGGGCGGCCACGCGCAGGACCTCGGCCTCGGCCTCGTGCTTGGCGTTCATGTAGGGGATGCCGAGCGCGGCGCCGGTAAACAGCTGCCCCTCGTCCCCGCGCTCGCCGCGGGCGACCGGCCCCAGGGCGGCCACCGTCGAGGTGTGGACGAGCCGCTCCACGCCGGCCGCGAGCGCCTCCTCGGCCACGATCCGGGTGCCGCCGACGTTGACGTCGAACAGGCGCTCCCGCTCGCCCCTGCGCATCGTGGTCACGCCGGCGACGTGGAAGACGCGCTCGACGCCCTCGACCGCGCGGCGCACCGCGCGCCGGTCGGTGACGTCGCCGCGGATCTCCTCGTAGGCGAGGCCCGCGAGCGGCGCGGGATCGGAGTCGCGCCGCAACAGCACCCGCAGCCCGTCGCCGCGGCGGGCGAGCGCCCGTGCCACGTGCGAGCCGACGAAGCCCGTCGCGCCGGTCACCAGCGTCTCGCCCATCGCGGGCATGGTAGTGGCGGCGGGCGGCCACCCCGGCCGGGATCGCGCCGGGCAACTGATACAACCTCCCGGGTGAGCAGCGACGGTGAGACCACGATCGTCTGCGATTCGACGTCATACCTGCCCGAGGAGCTGGTCGAGGAGCATCGCATCGAGCGGGTCAGCCTCTACGTCGCATTCGACGGCGACCAGCGCAGCGAGCTCGGGATCCACGACTACGATCGCTTCTTCGAGCGCCTCCGCGCCAGCGAGGAGGGGGCGACCACCTCACAGCCCTCCGTCGGCGACTTCCTCGCCTCCTACGCGCCGCTGCTGGAGGCGGGACGCGACATCGTCTCGATCCACCTCTCGGCCACGATCTCGGGGACCTACCAGGCCGCGCTGCGGGCCCGGGAGCAGCTGATCGAGGAGGGCCGCGGCGGCGAGCGCATCCACGTCTACGACAGCCGGACCGGCTGCGGCGGGATGGGGATGCTCGTCCTGGCGGCGGCCCGCCGGGCCGCCGCCGGCGCCGGCCCGGAGGAGATCCTGGAGCGGATCGAGGGGGCCCGCGAGGAGCTGCGCATGTGGTTTGCGATCGACACCCTGGAGTACCTGCGGCGGGGCGGGCGGATCGGCGCCGCCCGCGCCTGGCTCGGCTCGGCGCTCCAGATCAAGCCGATCCTGACGCTGGAGGAGGAGATCACGCCGGTCGAGCGCGTCCGCACCAAGCGGCGCGCCTTCGAGCGCCTCGTCCAGCACGCGGGCGAGCTGCGCGAAGAGGGCCGCAGCGGCTGGGTCGTGCAGCACATCCACGACCCCGAGGGCGCCCAGCGGCTGGTCGAGCGCTGCCGCGAGGTGATGGGCTCCGGGCCCCTGTTCGTCTCCGAGATCGGGCCCGTCATCGGCGCCCACACGGGCCCCGGCCTGCTCGGCGTCGGCGGCATCCCCGCCGGGCTGCTCGAGTAGGCAGGGCTTCGGCAGCCGGCTCCGACAAGGAGGCGGGACGCGTCAGGCGCGCGAGACCGATCTTCTCGTCCGATAACGAAGAAAAAGTCGGTCTCGTGCGACGGCGCTGCCCGGGGGTCAGCGGCGCCGGCGGCGCAGGCCGCGCAGCGCGAGCAGGCCGCCGGCGACGAAGCCGGCCACGGCGGCGGCCTCGACCAGCTCCTCGCGGTGCTCCTCGACCTGGCGGCGCCAGTCGGTGAGCTCGTTGACGCGGCCCCGCAGGCTCTCCATCGAGCCCGCGAGCTGCCGCTGCTGCAGCTCGATGTCGCGGCGGATCTCGGCCGCGCTGCGGCCCGGGGCGCCGGGGCGCGGGGCCGGCGTCGCGGCGGCGCTCATCCGTCGCCCCCGAGGGTGGCGCGGGTCTGCTTGGCCTCCTCGATCGCCATGTCCGGGGTCGGGGGCGAGCCGCGCTTCATCGAGCGATAGGCGATCAGCCCGGCGATCCCGGCGACGAGGAGCCAGAAGAGGGCCTCGATCCCGAAGCCGATCCAGACCGCGGACTCGATCCCGAGCAGGTCGTTGATCAGCCAGGCGATCGCGTGCATCAGCATCGCCAGCGAGAGCAGGACGAAGACTCCCGCCGCGATCCCGACCACGGCCCCCCTGCCCAGGTGGGTCAGCTTCTCGGTCAGCTCCGCCTTGGCGAGCTCGATCTCCTCGCGGACGAGGATCGAGACGCGCTCGGCGACGTCGAAGACGAGCTCCCCCACCGAGCGGTCGCGATCGCCGGTCGGCGCCGGCTGCGGGCCGCCGGGCGGCTGCGGCTGGTTGTCGGTCGGGGCCTCGGGCATGCGCCTACTCCGGGGGATCCTCCCCGTACAGGCGCCGGAACGCAAGCCCGGCGGCGCGCGTCGCAAGAACGCTGGCGAGCGCGCCGAAAGCGGCCAGCAGCCCGGACCAGACGAGTCGCTTGGTGATGTCGTGGCTCATCAGCTCTTCCATGTCCGTCGCGCCGGTCTCCCGGCCGGGATCCGGCCCGTCGACACTATCGCCCCCGGCCGGGCTCACGCGCCGTCCCGCCGCTCGAGCCCGCAGCAGAGGGTCTCGACGACCATCTCCCGGGCCCGGCCGAAGTCCTCCTCGGCCGCCGGGATGAGCCCGAAGACCCAGCCCGAGAGGAGCTGCTCGATCGCGCCGTAGAACCACATCGCGACGAAGTCGGGGTCGATGTCGGGCCGGTATACGCCCTCGCGCTGGCCGTCGGCGACGATCCGCGAGACGACGTCGTACGCGCGCCGGATCTCGGGCAGGTGCGTGGCGCCGAAGGAGTTCGCGGCCCGCGTGACCTCGATGATGATCACCTTCATCAGCTCCGGGTCGTGGCGGTAGGAGTCGATGATGAAGCCCGCGATCCCGTCCAGCTTCTCGCGCGCCGGGATCGGGCGCTCGTAGAGCTGATCGCCGGCGGCCAGAAGCAGCGACCAGCGGACCGTGAACAGCTCCGTCATCACCGCCTCCTTGGAGCGGAAGTAGTGGTAGACGAGCCCGTAGGCGACGCCCGCCTCGTCGGCGATGTCGGCGACCCGGGTGGCGTGGTAGCCCTGGCGGGCGAAGACGCGGACCGCGGCGTCGAGGATCGCGCGCCGCTTGTCCGCCGGGGCCAGCTTCACGTCCTCAGGCACGGACCCCGGCCCCCTCGGTCCCGTAGACGTCGGCGCGCCGGTTGGCGAGCGCCGGGACCTGCTCGCGCGTGGCGGTGACGCGCCCCGGGTCGAGCTCGGCGATCGCGAACCCGAGGCCGGTCGGCAGCACGTCCAGCACCTCGCCCCAGGGCCCGACGAGCATCGAGCGGCCCCAGGAGTCGAAGTGCGGCGGCGCCGGCCCCGACTGGTTGGCGGCGATCACGAAGACGCCGTTCTCGATCGCCCGGGCGCGCAGCAGGACCTCCCAGTGGTCGCGACCGGTGACGGCCGTGAACGCGGAGGGGACGGTGATCGCGCGCGCCCCGCGCAGGGCCAGGATCCGGAACAGCTCCGGGAAGCGCAGGTCGTAGCAGACGGTGAGCCCGAGCCGCAGCTCACCGGCCCCGGCGAGGACGATCTCGCTGCCGGGCCGCTCGTGGGCGGACTCGCGATAGGAGACGCCGCCGACGTCGACGTCGAACATGTGCAGCTTCCGGTAGGTGGCCGCGACCGCTCCCCCGGCGTCGATCAGCAGCGAGGTGTTGCCAACCCGCTCCTCGCCCTCGAGGCGCTCGGAGAAGCTGCCCGCGAGCAGGTGGATGCCGAGCTCCGACGCCCAGGCCCGGGCCGCGGAGACGATCGGGCCGTCGAGCGGCTCGGCGCGCTCGGCGAGCTGCTCCCCCGCGGCCAGCATGCTCCACTTCTCGGGCAGCACGACGAGCTCGGCGCCGTCGGCGGCCGCCTCACGGACCAGCCGCTCGGCGATCTCCAGGTTGCGATCGACGTCGGCCGTCGAGTTGAGCTGTATCGCGGCGACCCGCATCCGGTTCCTTCCTCTGTGCCGGCGCCCGGCCGGGCGCCGGAGCCGACGTTGACTGACCGGTCAATCTACCCCACGGATCACCCGGCGCGGGACTCGCCGGCCCGCCGCGCGGCCAGCTCCTCGGCGAGCAGGCGCGAGTTCATCGCGCCGATCAGGTCGGCGAGCGGGTCGATGCCCGCCTCGATCAGCTCGGCGGCGCGGTCGGGGTCGATGCGGCCGGTGAGCTTCTCGGTGAGCAGCTCGATCTCGCGCCGGGCGAGATCCCGCAGGGGCTCCAGGAAGCGGGCCGCGTCGTAGACCGTGAAGCCGATGCGCTCGTCGTAGCCGCCGGCGCGGAAGCGCGCGATGGCGGCGACGATGCGCGCGTCGGAGGCGGTGAGCCCCTCCCCGATCGGGCTCAAGACCCCGACCTCCCCGAGCCGCTCCAGGACCTCGAGCGGGACGGCGTAGCGGTCGGCGACCTGCTCGGCCGAGGTGCGCTCGCGCTCGCGGGCGAGCGCGGCCTCGATCCCGCGGTCGGCGGTGGCCAGCGCCTCGCGCAGGCGCGCGTCCCCCCCGCCCTGCCCCTCCCCGCTCTCGAGCAGCTCCCGGATCACCCTCAGCGGCATGAAGCGCTCCTCCTGCAGGAGCTTGATCAGCTTGATCCGGTCGACCAGCTCGGCCGGGTAGTAGGCCATGTTGGGGCTCGTCTTCCGTCCCTCCGGCAGCAGGCCCTCGCGCAGGTAGTGGCGGACCGTCGCCACCGGCACGCCGGCGGCCTCGGCGAGCTCGCTGATCTTCAGGCTCGGCTCGGCCGGGGGCGGCGCCGCGCTCATGCGCCCGGCCCGGCGGGCAGCCCGAGCAGCTCCCGGGCCTCGGCCGGGGTCGCGGCGCGGCGGCCGACGTCCTCGGCCATCTGCCGCGCCTTGGCGATCAGATCCCCGTTCGAGCGCGCCATCTCCCCGTCCGGCAGGTAGAGGTTGTCCTCGAGCCCGGCGCGCACGTTCCCGCCCAGCACCAGCGCGGTGGCGAGCAGCTTCCACTGCGCCCGCGAGACGCCGATCACCTGCCAGTTGTTCGGCCCCTCGGGGCCCCCGGGGACCTGGTCCGACATCGCGCCGACGTTGCGCGGGACCGGCCTGATCCCGCCGACGACGCCCATCACGAGCGAGATCTGCAGCGGCTCGGCCAGCAGGCCCATGTGCAGCAGCGGATCGAGGTTGGCGACGTGGCCGGCGTCGAAGCACTCGTGCTCGGGCTGGATCCCGCACTCCTTCATCGCCTCGATCAGGGTGATGATGTCGTCGAAGCTGTTCTCGAACACGGCCTTGAAGACGAAGTCCCCCCGTCGCTTCGAGTACTTGGCGTAGTTCATCGAGCTCATGTTCAGCGCCGCCACGTCCGGCTTCAGCTCGCGCAAGTAGGCGATCCGCTTCTCCAGCGGGATGCCGATCGCCCCGGTCGAGTAGTTGATGATCACGTCGCCGCCCGCCTCGGCCCGGATCGCCTCGGTGATCGCGCGGAAGTCCCCGATCTCGAACGACGGGGTGCCGTCGGGGGTGCGGGCGTGGATGTGGATCTGCGCGGCCCCCTCCTCGACCGCGCGCCGCGCCTCGGCGCCATACTCCTCCGGCGTGTACGGAATCGCCGGGCACTGATCCCGGTTGGCGATCGCGCCCGAGATCGAGCAGCTGATGATCACCGGGTCCTCGAAGCGGCTCATCGCGCCCGCCTTCCCACGTCGCCGATGCTCGGGCGTGCGCGGACGGGCAGCGGGGGACGCGGCGGGGTCATCTACCTCCCCTTCCACTCCGGGTCGCGCTTCTCGAAGAACGCCTGCACGCCCTCGAGGATGTCCTCGGTCGAGAAGGTGAGCGAGAGCTGGCTGCGCAGGAACTC
>CAZARJ010000075.1:0-6100 GCA_964487515.1 uncultured Conexibacteraceae bacterium
CTCAAATGCGGAGGAAACGGCGCAGCGTTACCCCGCTGCCAAGCGCCGCGACCACCATCGCCCCTGCCACCAGCGCGGCGATCATGGGCCCGAAGGAGATCGTGTTGAGGTTCTCGACCAAAGCGAAGTTGTCCGACAGCGGGTCAACGATGGTCACCTTGCCGAGAAAGAGTATGCCGACCGCGATCGCCGCGCCGAACAAGCCCACGACCAGCCCCTCGATCACGAACGGCCAGCGGATGAACCAGTTCGTCGCGCCGACGAGCTGCATCACCTCGACCTCGCGGCGGCGGGCGTAGATCGAAAGCCGGATCGTGTTACCGACCAGAAACAGGGAGGCGACGCCGAGCAGGGCCGCGATCACGGCGAGCAGGACCTTCACGGCGCCGGTCACCTCGCGGATCTCCTGCGCCTGCTGGCCGGTCACCACCTCGTCGATGGCGGCGCTGATCGGCTGCGGCTTGCCGGTCTCGTCGGGAGGCGTGAGCGCCGCCTGCACCGACTCCAGGTTGTCGGGGTCGTCGAGCTTCACGTTGAACGCCGGCGGCAGCGGGTTCGACTTGATCTGGTCGAAGATGTCCTCCTCGCCGAAGCGCTGCTGGAGGATCTTGCGCGCCTCGGCCGGCGAGACGTACTCGACGCCGGCGACGTGGTCGATGCCCTCGATCCGCGTCTGGAGCTTGTTGATCTCCTGCTTCTCCGCGCTGCGGTAGAGGAAGACCTTGAGCTCGAGCTGGTCGCGCACGTCGTCGGTCTTCGAGCCGCTGGCGTCGAGGACCGGCACGAGCACGCCGACGAGCAGCACGGTGACGGCGATCGTCACCGTCGCCGCGAGCGAGGGAGCGGCGTTGCGGCGCAGGGCCCGGTAGGCCTCGCCGAGGAAGAAGAGGAGGCGGCTCACCTGGCGTCCCCGCCGGCTTCATCGCCCCGCCGGCCGGTGTCGACGCCGAGCTCGGAGGCGACCCGGGCGCCGAACTCCTGCGTCGACTCGTCGGTCGCGTACAGCCCCGCGGCCTGGTCGCGGATCACGCGGCCCTCGTAGAGCTGGATCACGCGGCGCCGCATCTTGTCGACCATCTCGCGGTCGTGGGTGACGACGACGACCGTCGTCCCGGTGCGGTTGATCCGGTAGAGCAGCTGCATGATCCCGATCGACGTCTCGGGGTCGAGGTTGCCGGTCGGCTCGTCGGCGAGCAGCAGGGGCGGGTGGCTGACGAAGGCGCGGGCGACGGAGACGCGCTGCTGCTCGCCGCCGGAGAGCTCGTCCGGGAAGCGGTGGATCTTCGCCCCCAGCCCGACCATGCGCAGGATCTCGGGCACCTGGCGCTTGATCTCCGAGCGCGGCGTGCCGATCACCTGCAGCGCGTAGGCGACGTTGTCGTAGACGTTGCGGTTCGGCAGCAGCTTGTAGTCCTGGAAGACGGTCCCGATCCGGCGCCGCAGCTTCGGCACGCTCGAGCGGGGCATCGCGTTGATGTCGTGGCCGGCCACCTCGACCGTGCCGCTCGCCGGCTCGAGGTCGCGCAGCAGGAGCTTGATGAAGGTGGACTTGCCGCACCCGGTCGGGCCGACGAGGAAGACGAACTCGCCGCGATCGATCGAGATCGAGACCCGCTCCAGGCCGACGTGACCTCCGGGGTAGACGACGGTCGCCTCGCTGAGGCGCACGATCGGGGGACGGGAACGACGGGGATGCGACTCCGGCATCCGCGAGCGGCGGGCGCGGAGTCGGCTGCGGGTGCGTGCTCGGGCCATGTTCGAAAGCTTCCTTCGGCGACGGGGGAAACGCTCCTGCGCGGGCCCCGATTGGGCGCCGACGTGCAGGCCGATCCCCTGTCAGGGCCCAATCATAAGCAAACGCTCACGGAAAGCACACGTCCTGCTCGCGATCCGCGCCCAGGGGCCGCCGGGGCGCGGCCTACGATCGGGCCATGATCCAGCTCCGGATCGTGGCGCCGCCCCACTCCTGCAAGCACGTGATGGAGCTGCTCGAGGCGACCGAGACCGCGTTCAACCTCGTCCACCTCCGCGACGCCGCCCGCAAGCCGCGCGGCGACCTGTTCATGTGCGATGTCGCCAGCCGCGACGTGAGCTTGCTCGTCGCCGACCTGCGCGAGCTCGACATCGACGTCGAGGGCTCGATCGCGATCGACGGGATCGACGCCGAGATCGCGGGCATCGCCGAGCACGCGCACCGGCGGCGGCGCAACGACATCGGCGCCGACCCGGTCGTCTGGGAGAACGTCACCTCGCGCACCTCCGAGAGCGTCGAGCTCTCGCACAGCTTCCTCGTCTTCATGACGATCGCGATGCTGATCGCCGGGGTCGGCATCTACCTCGACCAGCCGATCCTGATCGTCGGGGCGATGGTCGTCGGACCCGACTTCGGGCCGATCGCCGGGGCCTGCGTGGCGCTCGTCAACCGCAGCGCGGCGCTCGCCTGGCGCTCGCTCGCCGCGCTCGGGGTCGGCTTCCCGCTCGGGATCGTGGCCACGTTCCTGGCGACCGCGATCCTGCGCGAGACGGGCGCGATCCCCGAGACGGTGAACTTCCAGGGCCACCGCGCGGTCAGCTTCATCGTCGATCCGGACTTCTTCTCCGTCTACGTCGCGTTCGCCGCGGGGATCGTCGGGATGCTGAGCCTGACGACAGCCAAGTCGAGCGTCCTGGTCGGGGTGCTGATCTCGGTCGCGACGATCCCCTCGGCGGCCAACATCGGCGTCGCCGCCGCCTACGGCGACTGGAACGCGACCGGCGACGCCGCGGTCCAGCTCGGGCTCAACCTGGTGGCGATCTTCGTCGCCGGCTCGATCACCCTGCTGCTGCAGCGCCGGATCTACGTCAAGCGGCGCCGGCGGCACCTGAGCGAGGAGTACCGGCGCGAGGCGGGCCTGCCGGTCGGCCGCAGCCGCCGCGGCAAGGTCGAGCCCGACCAGGAGCCCGAGCCGAGCTGAGCAGGCCCACTGGGGATGTCCACGTCGGTATCCCGACGTAAGGCTCCCCGGTGCTCACCGCGCGCCGGTCGGGCGGGGCCACTGGGTACACCCACGTCGGTATCCCGACGTGATCCTCCCCACTGGCCGCGCGCCGATCCCAGGTCGGGGACGGGGGGTCAGCCGATCGCGACCATGCGCTCGATCGGGATCCGGGCGAGCTCGGCGATGTCCTCGGGGACCTTGACCTCGCCGCTCATGTCGCGCAGGCAGTTGCGCAGCTTCGGCAGCGTGATCATCTTCATGAACTTGCAGAACGCCATCCGGTTGGCGGCGACGAGATCGGCCTGCGGCGCGGCCTGCTCGAGCGGGTAGAGCATCCCCGTCTCGGTGGCGATGATGTAGGAGCCGTCGGGGTTGGACTCGACGTGCTTGACCATCCCCGAGGTGGAGAGCATGTGCACGCCCTCGCCGGAGACGTCGCCGGAGGCCACGTACTCCATCGCCTGGGTCGAGCAGCCGCATTCGGGGTGGATCAGGAACTCGGCGTCGGGATGCTCGGCGCGCATGTCGTCGATGTCGGTCGGGCGGATCCCGGCGTGCACGTGGCACTCGCCGTCCCAGATGTGGAAGCGGGCCCGCCGCTCGGGGTCCTCGCGCAGGCCGGTGGCGCGCTCGACGAAGGCCCCCAGCCACATGTCAGGGCCGAAGAGGATCTCCTGCTCGGGACCGTGCTCCTCCCAGATGTGGCGCACGACGCTGACCGCGTTGGAGGAGGTGCAGCAGTAGTCGGTGAGCGCCTTGACCTCGGCCGAGGTGTTCACGTACATGACCACGAGCGCGTCCGGGTAGCGGTCCTTCCACTCCTGAAGCTGCGGCGCCGTGATCGAGTCCGCGAGCGAGCAGCCGGCGCCGAGATCGGGGATCAGGACCGTCTTCTCGGGCGAGAGGACCGAGGCCGTCTCGGCCATGAAGTGGACGCCGCAGAAGGCGATCAGCTCGGAGTCCGTGGCGGCCGCCTGGCGCGAGAGGCCGAGCGAGTCACCGACGTAGTCGGCGACGTCCTGAAGCTCGGGCAACTGGTAGTTGTGGGCGAGGATGACCGCGCCGCGCTGCTGCGCGAGCTCGCGCACCTCCTCGGAGAGCTCGGCGATTTCGGCCTCGCTCAACCCTCCCGGTCGCGGGGTGGTCGTTTGGATGCTCGGGAGCTCCTGCATTGAGGCCTCCAACCCTTGCGGGCGTTCGAATCCGGTGATGTTCGCCAGCCGACCCGTGGGCACGGACGGGCGAATGACTGCACCCAGTCTAGCGACCGGGGGCGCCTGGCTACGCTGAGCGCATGCCGGAGCTGCCTGAGGTGGAGATCGCCGTGCGGCGGATCGGCGCCGCGCTGGCCGGCTCGGAGGTCGAGTCCGCGGCGGCGCCGGGGATCGCCGTGATGAAGACGTTCGACCCGCCGCTGGAGGCGCTGGCCGGGCGGCGGATCGAGGGTCTACGGCGGATCGGCAAGATGCCGGTGCTCGAGCTGGGGCCCGCTCCGGGGGCCGGCGAGGGAGCCGCGGGGCAGCCGCTCTCCCTGCTCATGCACCTGATGTCGGCCGGGCGGCTGCAGCTCTTCGACCGCCGCGCATCGGCCCGCGACCGTCGCTCGCGGGTGCTGATCCGGATCGCCGGCGGCGGCGAGCTGCGGCTGCGCGAGTTCGGCACCAAGCAGCGCGCCTGGGCGAAGCTGCTGCCCGCCGGCGAGGTCGCGGCGGACCCGATGGTCGCGACGCTGGGGCCCGAGGCCTGGCCCGCCCCGGAGCCGGAGCGGCTCGCGGCCCTGCTCGACGCGCCCCGCCACCTGCACCCCCTGCTGCGCGACCAGCGGGTGATCGCGGGGATCGGCCGCTCCTGGGTGGACGAGATCCTCTGGGAGGCGCGGCTCTCGCCGTTCCGGCAGGGGGCGGATCTGGACGGCGGCGAAGTCGAGCGCCTGCACGGGGCCCTCGCGATCCTCGGCAGCGCGCTCGAGCACTACGAGCGGGAGATCGGCGAGTCGATCCCGGACAAGCTGCCGATGCCGCTTCAGGTGCACCGGCGCGAGGGCGAGCCCTGCCCGCGCTGCGGGGAGCCGATCGCCGCGATCCACTATGCGGAGCGGATCACCTGCTACTGCCCGCGCGAGCAGACCGGCGGCCGCGTGCTCAAGGACCGGCGCCTCTCGCGGCTGCTCAAGTAGCGGCGGCCGCGATCAGCCGGCCGGCCCCACAACGACGAAGCCCCGGTCGGGGGGTACCGGGGCTCCGTGCGCCGCTTGGCTGATCCCCTCGGGGGGGGAGGGAAGGGGAATCAGCCACACACCGGCCAGTGTCCGCGCCCGTCGCGCTTCTTCAGCGCCACGGCGACGACTGCCTGGGTCCGGTATGGGTAGCGGATCGGGTCGCCGCCCGGGGACCGCGGCGAGGTCCTCCAGGTCGACTTCAGAAACTGGAAGGCGCCGCGATACTTGCCACCGCCGCCGATCGCCTTCGGATTGCCGCCGGACTCGCACTCTGCGGTGCGACGTGCCCAGCGCTTGTTGCGCTTCGAGGTATGGCGCCAGACGCGCCGGTACTTCGCGTTCAGGCGCCGGCGGCGAAGCTTGCGCTTCGCCCGCCGCGTGCGCTTCGCGTGCCGCGCCTGGTGCTTCTTCTGGGCCTTCTGGTCGTGGGCCCCGTTCAGCGAGATGCCGCCGCTGCGCGCGTCCGCGACGCCCGGCTGGGCGAACGCGATGATCGCGACGAGGGCGACCAGGGCGGCGCTCGCGACGACGATCGCGGCTGCTCGCGCGATGGTGATCGCTCTCGGGAACTGGCTCAACGTGTCACTCCGCTCTTTCGGATACGGCTTACGGGGTTAGCTGACGGGCTCGCGCCAAAGAGCCGGCGCTACGCGGCGAGGCGCCGCGATTCGCCCCAAGTGCATCTGCTGCGATGCGTTGGGCTCCCCGCTCCCGGCGCGATATGTGGCGCCGGAATTCAGCAGGACGGCGGGCAGGTTAGCAAACTGTTAGGAGATCGTGAGCGTCCGGAGCCGATCGGCGGTTTTGGGGCCGGGAGCTCGGGCAAGTGGGCGCGAGCGGCCGGCGGCCCGGGGGACCGGCCCGCTGGGGCCATTGGCTTGCCTTCGTCTGCGTTCTGGGCCGG
>CAZARJ010000075.1:6200-7826 GCA_964487515.1 uncultured Conexibacteraceae bacterium
CGGGCTCAGCCGATCGGCTCGAGCAGCAGGGAGACGTCGAGCGCCGGGGCCGAGTGGGTGAGCGCGCCGACCGAGATGTAGTCGACGCCGGTGGCGGCGACCGCGGCGATCGTCTCCAGGCTGACCCCGCCCGATGCCTCCAGGTCGACGGGCCCGCCGCCCCGCGCCGCGATGCGGTCGCGCGCCGCCACGGCCTCGCTCAGCTCCGGGGGCGTCATGTTGTCGAGCAGGATCCGATCCGGGGCGGCGGCCAGCGCGGCCTCGACCTCGCCTGCGTCGCGGGCCTCGATCACCACCGGCAGCTCCGGCTCGGCGGCGCGGGCGCGGGCGACGGCGTCGCCGAGCCCGCCCGCGAAGGCGATGTGGTTCTCCTTGATCAGGATCTCGTCGTAGAGGCCCATGCGGTGGTTGACCCCGCCGCCCGCCCGCACCGCCGCCTTCTCCAGCGCCCGCAGCCCGGGGGTCGTCTTGCGCGTGTCGAGGATCGCGGCGGGCCCGCCCTCGCCGGCCGCGGCGGCGAAGCGCGCGGTCAGCGAGGCGACCCCGGAGAGGTGGCCGACGAAGTTCAGCGCCACCCGCTCGGCGGCGAGCAGCGCGCGCGCCGGCCCCTCCACCCGGGCCACATCCGCGGGGACCTCGTCCCGCCACTCCCCCGCTGCGGCGAGGACCTCGAGCCGCCCGGCTCCGCACTGGCGGAAGGCCTCCGCAGCGACTTCAAGGCCGGCGATCACCCCCGGGCCCTTCTGCACGATCCGCGCCCGCGCCCGGGCGTCGGCGGGCACCGTGGCGGCGCTGGTCCGGTCGCCGTCGCCGACGTCCTCGGCGAGCGCCGCCGCGACCAGGCCCGCGAAGGCGGGCTCCGCGCCCACGGCTACCCCTGCTCCGCGGCGCTCTTCAGCAGGTACTCGCGGATGAAGCCGTCGAGGTCGCCGTCGAGCACGCGCTGCGCGTCGCCGGCCTCGTGGCCGGTGCGGTGGTCCTTGACCCGGGTGGTCGGGTGCAGGGTGTAGCTGCGGATCTGCGAGCCCCACTCGACCGCCTTCTGCTCGCCCCGCTCGGCGGCCACGCGCTCGGCCAGCTTGCGCTCCTCCTCGGCCAGCAGCCGGGCGCGCAGCATCTGCATCGCGGTCGCCTTGTTCTGCGTCTGCGAGCGCTCGTTCTGGCACTGGACGACGATCCCGGTCGGCTCGTGCGTGAGGCGGACGGCGGAGTCGGTCTTGTTCACGTGCTGGCCGCCGGCCCCCGAGGCGCGGTAGGTGTCGACCCGGATGTCGCTCTCGTCGAGCTCGACCTCGACGTCGTCGGAGACGAGCGGCGCGACGTCGAGCTGCGCGAAAGCGGTGTGGCGGCGGGCCTGCGAGTCGAAGGGCGAGATCCGGACCAGCCGGTGGACGCCGCGCTCGGCGGCGAAGAGCCCGTAGGCGTTCTCCCCCTTGGCGACGAAGGTGGCCGACTTGAGCCCCGCCTCCTCGCCCTCGGAGGCCTCCTTCATCTCGATCTCGAAGCCGCGGCCCTCGGCCCAGCGCAGGTACATCCGCAGCAGCATCTCCGCCCAGTCCTGGGAGTCGGTGCCGCCGGCGCCCGAGCGCACCGTGACCAGGGCGTCGCCGGAGTCGTGCTCGCCGC
>CAZARJ010000076.1:0-1545 GCA_964487515.1 uncultured Conexibacteraceae bacterium
GCGGGAGGCGAGATCGGCGCCGACGACGAGCACGCGCTCCGCCCGCCCGGCCTCGATCTGCGCCGCGCCGGCCGACAGGGCGCTGATGAACCCGCTGCAGGCGGCGCCGACGTCGAAGCTGCCCGCGCGGTCCGCCCCGATCGCGCCGGCGAGCAGCGGGGCGGCGTTCGGCAGCAGGCGGTCGGCGGTGAAGGTGGCGACGATCACCAGGTCGACGTCGGCCGCGCGCTCGCCGGCCGCCGCCAGCGCCCGCTCGCAGGCCGGGGCGGCGATCGCGGTCAGGGTCTCTCCGGGGGCGGCGTGGGGCCGCTCGGCGATCCCGGTGCGCTGCATGAGCCAGTCCTCGTCGACGCCGAGGCGGGCGCCGATCTCGGCGCTGCTCACGCGGCGCTCCGGCAGCGCCGTGCCGAGCGCGGCGATCCGGGCCGTGCGGACGGCGCCCGGCCGGGCGGCTGCCGGGGACGGTGCGGCGGCCGCGGCGGCTCCGGCGCGCGGGGGCGCAGCCGAGGCCGTCGCCGCGAAGGCGACCGGCGGGACGGAGGCGTCAGGCATGCGCCGGATCGGGAAGCCTGGTCGTGACGAGGTCGATCGGCGCGCTCGCGGCGCGGCGCACGAGGCCGGTCAGCGCCTTGCCGGGGCCGATCTCACAGCAGCGCTCCACGCCCTCGCGCTCCAGCGCCGCGACGACGTCGATCCACCGCACCGGCTCGAGCAGCGAGGCGGCGAGCTCGCGCGCCGGGTCCTCGAAGGGGCGCCCGGTGCGGCCGCTGAGCACGGGCACCGCGGGCGGCTGGAAGCGGACTTCGGCGAGCGCTGCCGCGAAGCCCTCGGCCGCGGGGCGCATGAGCGGTGAGTGGAAGGCGCCCCCGACCGGCAGCAGCTTGGTCAGCGTGCCGGCGTCGCGCAGCTCTCCCTGGAGGCGCTCGATCTCGTCGTGGGCGCCCGAGAGGACCGTCTGCGAGGGCGAGTTGAGGTTCGCGACGGCGACGCCGTGTCGCGCGGCGAGCGGCGCGACCTCCTCCGCGCCGGCGCGGACGGCGAGCATCGCGCCGCTGCCGGGGCCCCGCCCCGCCTCGGCCGTCAACCGCCCGCGGAGGACGACGAGGCGCAGCCCGTCGCGCGCGTCGAGGGCCCCCGCGCAGGCGAGAGCCGCCAGCTCGCCGAGCGAGTGGCCCGCGTGCAGGGCGGCGGCCGGGCGGCCGGCGATCTCGAAGGCCGCAAGCGAGGCGCAGTAGACGGCGGGCTGGTCGAACTCGGTCCCCGAACCGAACCGCTCCCAGGGGTCGGCGCCGTCGAGCAGCTCGAGGGCGAGGTCGAGGAGGTCGGGCCGGTGCAGGGACACGGCGCCGCGCCAGGCGGCCGCCGGCGCCCCTTGACCCGGGAAGAGGAGGGCGGTGCGCATGCGCTCCCCGTCTTATCCGCCCGGCGCGCGGCAAGGCACGCGATCGGGCCCGGATCGCGCCCATACCCCCCGATCGGGGGGTGACGCCGGTACGGGTCGGGGGGATCGGGTACGGCCCGGTTTCCCGATCGCCGACCCTGCAC
>CAZARJ010000076.1:1645-7760 GCA_964487515.1 uncultured Conexibacteraceae bacterium
CCCCACGCCGGGGCACCCGCGCAGTAAGGCACAATCCGTCGGCATGAACGACAGCCGCTCCTCGCAGCCACCCACGGTGCGGGAGATCGCCGCCCCGGGCGGCGGGGGCGACTCCTACGGGCCGATCCGGGCCGTGCTCATGGAGCTGCTTGGGGCGCTCAACGAGGCCGCCGCCGGCTCGCCGAAGGCCTTCTACGACCGGATCTGCGCCGGCGTCTGCGAGCTGACGGCGATGCGGCGCTGCGCGCTGCTGCTCTACGACGAGCGCGAGCGCCGCGTCCTGCCGGCGGGGAGCTTCGGGATCGAGGAGGAGATCCTCGCCCGCCTGCACGGCACGCTCGAGGAGACGCCGCTCGCGGCTCGCGCTCTGGCCGAGGACCGGGTGATCGTCACCTCGGCGCTCTCGGGCGCGATCCCCGCCCGCTACCGGGGCCAGGACGACGTCGACGCGCTCGCCTGCGTGCCGGTCACGGCCGGGACGCGGCAGCTCGGGGTGATGCTCTGCGACCAGGGCGGTGGCTCCTTCGACATCGCCGCGCCCGAGCGGGACCTGATGTGGGCGCTCGGCAAGACGGCCGCCCTGGCCGCCACCACCCACCTGGCCTTCGCGCAGCGCGAGCGGGCGAAGATGCTCGCCGAGCGGGTCGCCCTGGCGCGCGAGGTGCACGACCGGGTGATCCAGCGCCTCTTCGCGCTCTCGCTCGTGCTCGGCTCCGGCGAGCGGCTGAGCCCCGGCGATCAGGAGCGCGCCGCCGCGGAGCTGCGGTCGGCGCTCGAGGATCTGCGCACGGCGGTGCAGCGCACGGCGGGCCCGGAGCTGGCGCCGCCGAGCCCCACCCTGAGCGAGGAGATCGAGCGGCTGTCCCGTCGCCACCCCGCCCTGCGCCGGCAGCCCGGCAACGAGCCCGCCGATCCGCCGCAGCGCTTCGAGCCGCTCGCCCAGTCGGTGCTCGCCGAGGCCCTCCACAACGCCGCCAAGCACGCCCACGCGAGCTGGATCGAGGTCTCGACCGGCCGCCGCGACGGCGCCTTCGAGCTCGAGGTGCGCAACGACGGCGTGCCCTTCCGGCGCCGCGAGGCGAAGGAGGGGATGGGCCTGCGGCTGGCGGCGCTCGATGCCCTCCACAACGGCGGCGTGCTCGAGTTCGGCCCCGCGCGCCAGGCCGAGTGGCGCGTCCGCCTCGTCCTCCCGATCGATGCCTGAGGACGCCGCCGAGCGGCTCGACGTGCTGATCGTGGACGACCACGACGTCGTCCACTGGGGCTTCAAGCTGCTCTTCTCCAAGCAGTCCTGGGTGCGCTCCTGCACGAGCGCCACGAGCGCGGCCGAGGCGATCGAACAGCTCCGCTCCCGGCCGGCCGACGTCGCTCTCGTGGACCTCTTCCTGGGGCCGGAGTCCGGGGCAGAGCTCTGCCAGGAGATCCGCCGCGTCGCGCCCGGAACGCGCGTGCTGCTGGTCTCCGGGGCCGGATCGATCTCCCCCAACGCCGCGCGGGCGGCGGGGGCGGCGGGGTTCGTCTCCAAGGACTGGAGCGCCGCCGACATCACCATGGCGGTGCGCATGGTGGCGCGCGGGGTGACCGTCTTCGAGCCCGGCGCCGCGGCGCCGCGCGGCCCCGACCTCTCCGAGCGCGAGCGCGAGGTCCTGGGGCTGATCGCCGCCGGCTCGACGAATCGCGAGATCGCCGAGCGCCTCTACCTGTCCCCGCACACGATCAAGGAGTACACGAGCTCGCTCTACCGCAAGCTCGAGGTCCGCAACCGCGCCGAGGCCGCCCGTCGCGCCGAGCAGCTGGGCCTCGGCGGCGGCTGAGGCACGCGTCGCGCGCGCCCGCCGAGCTTGCACTTTCCCGTAACTGACACGGAGAAGTGCAAGTTCGGCCCCGGGTGTCTTCAGCCCTCCACGCCGAGCTTGCACTTTCCCGCAACTGGCACGGAGAAGTGCAAGTTCGATGCCGACAGCGGGACGTCCGCGCACGACAGCGCGGCGTGCGTTGGCCGCACGAGGGCAGGACACCGGGCGGGGGAGCCGAAAAGGGAGGCGTGTCTTCCCGTGCGCCAGCTCGCGGGGGCGGGCCGGTGGACGCTCCTCCGGGCGTCGATCCGCTGACCCGGCTCCCCAATCGAGAGCGTCTGCTCGCCGAGCTCGAGGCCGAGCTCGTCCGCCTCCAGGACGCGGGCGGGTCGGTCGCCGTGCTGCTCGTCGACCTGGACGGCTTCCGCCGGATCAACCGCGACCGCGGCTCGGCGATCGGGGACCAGCTCCTCTTCGCCGCCGGCCGCCGGCTGCGCGCGGCCGCCGGCGCCGCGCACCTCGCGGCCCGGGCGGGCGGCGACGAGTTCGTGGTCCTCGCCCCGACCCGCGGGAGCACCGGCGATGTGATCGACCTCGCGAGCACGCTCCTGGCCGCCTTCGATGACCCCTTCGACCTCGGCGGGGAGGTGGTGACCGCCACCGTCTCGATCGGGATCGTGCTCTGCGACGAGCCGGCCGCGCGCCCGGCCTCTCTGCTCGCCGACGCCGAGGCCGCGCTCGACCGCGACCGCTCCAAGGGGCGCCGGCTGGAGCTCTTCGACCGCGAGCTGCGCGAGCGGATCCGCTACCGGGCCGGGATCGGCCGGGCCCTGACCGCCGCGCTCCGCGACGACGACGTGCGGCTCCTCTACCAGCCGATCTTCGAGATCGACACCGGCCGGCTGGTGGCGATCGAGGCCCTCGCGCGCTGGCGCCATCCCGAGCGCGGCCTGATCTCCCCCGAGCTGTTCGTGCCGATCGCCGACGAGACCGGGGCCGGCGACGCGCTCCTGGGCCGCGTGCTCGAGCACGCGGGCGACGACTTCGCCCCGCTCGCCGCCGCCGATCCGGACGGGGAGCTGCGGCTCGCCGTCAACGTCTCCGCCGCCCAGCTCGCCTGCGACCCCCTGCTCGCCGGCGTCCGCGACCTGGTCGAGCGCAGCGGCGTCGAGCCGGGCAGGATCGTGGTCGAGATCTCCGAGTCCGCGCTCAGCGGCGCCGCCGCCGACCACCTGGAGCGGGTCAGCGAGCTGCGCCGGCTCGGGGTCGGGATCTCACTCGACGACTTCGGCACCGCCTCGACCTCGATCGCCCAGTTGCGCTCGCTGCCGGTCGACCAGATCAAGCTCGACCGGACCTTCGTCGGCGGGCTCGGGGAGCCGTCCGCCGACGGCGCTCTCGCCGCCGGCGTGCTGACCCTGGCGCGGACGCTGGGGATCGAGGTCGTGGCCGAGGGGATCGAGACCCAGGGCCAGCTCGCGCACCTGTTCGCGCTCGGCTACCGGCTCGGCCAGGGGTACCTGCTGGCGCGCCCGGCCACGCCCGAGGGGGTGCTCGCCCTGCTCGAGGCGGGACCGCTCGAGGCGGCGCGGCTGAGCATCGAGACGAAGGATCTCACCGAGGCCCGTGAGCGGTTCCGGGCGGCGCTGTTGGCCGGCGACGCGAAGCTCGCCGAAGCTGTCGTCGCCGACGCGGTCGCCGCAGGGATCGACCCGATCGCGATCCAGGGCGAGGTGATCGGGCGGGCGCTGCGCTGGATCGACGCCGAGTGGGAGGCGGGCCGCCTGCGCGCTGCCGACGAGCATCTCGCCGCCGCGATCTGCGAGCGCCAGGTGGCCGCCGTGCTCGAGCTCGGGGGCGCCCCGCGGGGTCGCTTCCAGCGTCCCGGGCGCAACGGCCAGCGAAGCCGGGTGGCGCAGGCCCTGGCGCGGACGCTGCGAGGCTCCTGAGGGCGGCCGCCCGGGCGCGCGCCGACGGGGCACGGCACGCGGGCGCTCTACCCTTCGCGGACCAGGGGAAATGTCCCAGCGCTCCAGACATCGGCGCCGCTCCCGCAACGGCGGGGTCGGCAAAGCGGTCTTCGCCGTCGTCGCGACGATCGGCGGCCTGCTCGCCCTCGGCCTCGCCGGGACCGCGATCTGGGTTCTCGACGTGGCCTCCTCGGCGCCCTCGATCGACAGCCTGAAGCCGGCCAACAGCGGCGCCAACTCGGAGGTCTTCGCGGCCAACGGCGACAGCCTCGGCTACGTGCAGAGCGACATCCTGCGCGAGCCGGTGAAGCTCAAGGACGTGCCGCGCAGCCTGCAGCGGGCGACGGTCGCGATCGAGGACGAGCACTTCTACGAGCACGGCGGCGTCGACTACGGGGCGATCGTCCGCGCCGGGCTCAAGAACCTGGAGGCCGGCGAGGTGCGTCAGGGCGCCTCGACGATCACCCAGCAGCTCGTCCGCAACCTCTACATCGACGACCCCGAGGACACGATCCAGCGCAAGATCCGCGAGGCGGAGATGGCGCGTGAGTACGAGCAGGAGTACTCGAAGGACAAGATCCTCGAGAAGTACCTGAACACGGCCTCCTACGGGACCAACGACGGGCGCACCGCGGTCGGCGTGAAGACCGCCGCGGAGGTCTACTTCGACAAGTCGATCAGCAAGCTCGGCGTGCGCGAGTCGGCGCTGCTGGCCGGGCTGCCGCAGGCGCCCACCTCCTACAATCCCTTCCTGAACCCCGAGGGGGCGAAGTCGCGCCGCAACCAGGTGCTCGACGCGATGGCCGAGCAGGGCTACATCAGCGCCACGAAGGCGGAGCGGGTGAAGCGGCGCGGGCTCGGCCTGGAGCGCGGGGATCGCTACACCCAGCGCAGCGAGCCCTACTTCTTCGACTACGTCCAGGACGAGCTGATCCGCCGCTACGGGACGAAGCGCGTGCGGACCGGGGGGCTGCGCGTCTACACGACCCTGGAGCCGAAGCTGCAGGAGGCGGCGGAGGCCGCGATCGCCAACAACCCCGTCTCCGGCGCGGCCTCGGCGCTCGTCTCCACAAACGCCGACACGGGGGAGATCCTCGCGATGGCCTCCTCGCAGAGCTACGACTCCAGCCAGTTCAACCTCGCCGCCGACGGCGAGCGGCAGCCCGGCTCGTCGTTCAAGCCGTTCGTGCTCACCACCGCGATCGACCAGGGCATGGACCCCGAGACGACGACCTATCCGGCGCCCAGCACGATCACGTTGCAGCCCGATCCCGCCGGTGATCCGTGGACCGTGAGCGGGGGCGGCCGCGGCTCGATGACGCTCGCCCAGGCGACGGCGTTCTCGACCAACACCGTCTACGCGCAGCTCGGCGTCGACGTCGGCCCCGACAACTTCGTCCGCATGGCCCACAAGCTCGGCGTCACCTCCCACCTGGACGGCTACTACGCGGAGGCGCTGGGCGGGACCACGAGCTGCTGCACGGTGCTCGAGATGTCGAACGCCTACGCGACCTTCGCCAACGGCGGCGTCCACCACGATCCGATCGCGATCCGCAAGGTCGAGTTCCCCAACGGCGACGTCGACAAGCCGAAGAACCCGGATGGCAAGCGCGTGATCAGCGACGGCGTCGCCTACGAGGTGGCGAAGGTGATGCGCGGCCCGCTGGATACCCCCGGCGGCACCGCCTACGGCTACGGGATCGGCTGCCCCGCGTCCGGCAAGACCGGCACCACCGACGATCAGGTCGACGCCTGGTTCGTGGGCTACACCCCGCACGTCTCGACCGCCGTGTGGAGCGGCAATCCGACCACGCGCACTCCCCTGCCCGGCTACGGCGCCGACCTCTCGGCCCCGATCTGGCACGACTACATGATGGTCGCCGCGACGCAGCCCTGCGACGACTTCCCGAAGCCGAAGAACCCCGCCTCGCTGTCCTCCTTCAGCGGCGGGCACTCCTCCGACTCCGCGAGCTACGACGACGAGTCGAGCGACTCGACGGACGCCGACACGGGCGATGACAACGGCGGCGGCGACGAGCCCGAGGACGCCGACGGCGACGGCTACCCCGACGACGCCTACGCCCCCGGCGTCGGCCAGTAGCCACCACGGCCGCCGGACCCCCGCCGGGTCGGGTAATGCCGGAATCCCGGCAAGGCTCCATGCCACCGCGGGCCGAGCGCGTGGCCCGAGACCGCTGGGCTGACTAGTGCCGGGATCCCGGCCTTCCCCGGCCCAGCGTCGCTGCGCGCCTCGCCGAGGTGGCAGCGATCTGGTCCCGCCCAGGGCCACTATCGCTGCCAGCGCCGCCCGGACCGGCGAAGGGTGGATCGGGAAGCGGGCGGCTAGGC
>CAZARJ010000077.1:0-7717 GCA_964487515.1 uncultured Conexibacteraceae bacterium
CGAAGTCGCGCGGGGAGCCCTGCTCGAACCAGAGCCGCTCGCCCTCGGGCGCGTCGCGGAGGAAGTCGGGGGTCTCTTCGAGCAGGTCCTCATCCCCGCCGGATCCCTCGCCGTCGTCGCCCTCGTCACCATCTTCGCGCTGCTCGTCCTGCGCCGCGGCGGCATCCTCCCACTCGCCGGTCTCGCGGCGGCGATGCTCGATCGGCGCCGGCGGGGCGTCCTCGTCGTCCTCGAACAGGTCGGGGACCCGGCGCGGCTCGGATTCCGCCGCGGCGGCCTCGCCGGGGGCGGTGGCCGGCCGCTCCTCCGTGGCCGACGGCTCGGCCCGCGGCGTCCCGCCGGCGTCGTCCGCGGTCTCGTCATGGGGCGCCTCGGCGGCCGGCGGGCGGCTCTCCTCCGGCTCCTCCTGCCGGGAGCCTGAGTCGTCGGCCTCGGTCTCGGCGGGCGCCGGCGGCTCGGGCTCAGGCGGACGGGGCTCGGACGGTGGTGCTGCGCCGGCGTCGACGGCCTCGTGCACCCCCGCGGCCTGTCCCGGGAAGTCGTCGTCATCCTCGTCCTCGAAGTCCTCGACGTCGAAGATCGCGTGCTCGGGCGCCTCGGGCGGCGCCTCCGGCGGCGCGGGCTCCTCGGGAGGCGCCTCCGCCCCCGCCTCGGGCGCGGAACCCTCGCGGAGCCCGGCGGGCCCCTGCGACCGCTCCTCCTCCGGCCCGGGCCCAGGCGCCGACTCGGCCCGCGGGGCGACGGTGGTGGGCTGCTCGGAGGAGTCCGGCTCGCCGCCTCGCGCCGGGCCGGCTCCCTCGTCGTCACGCGGCTGCGGCAGCGCCTCTTCCCCGGTCTGGAACTCCGGATCACCGGGGCGCGAAGGAGGCCCGAAAGCCTCCTTCTCGAGCCGGTCGAGATCCTCGCTGGCGGCTCCGTGCCGCCGTTTCAGCTCAAGGTGCTCGCGAATCGCGTCGTCGAGGATGCCCATGCGCAAGGAAGGGTTGCAGATGCTGCGAGCGATGACAGCCCGCAA
Source organism: uncultured Conexibacteraceae bacterium (assembly GCA_964487515.1). Taxonomy (GTDB): domain Bacteria; phylum Actinomycetota; class Thermoleophilia; order Solirubrobacterales; family 70-9; genus RHKX01. The sequence goes on from CAZARJ010000077.1 coordinate 1,016, forward strand.
CCGACCGGGGAAGCCGATCCGGAGCTAGCTTCGCCGCTCGGCGGGCTTTCCCTGCGCCAGGGGCTCCGGCGGGCCGGCCTCGAAGGCGACCCGATCCTTGCCGTCCTGCTTGGCGAGGTAGAGGCCCCGGTCGGCGGCGGCGATCAGGCTGCGCATGTCGTCCGCGTCGTCGGGGATCGCGGCGATGCCGAGGCTCGCCGTGATCCGGATCGGCTCGCCGCGCTCGCCCGGGTCGACCTCCAGCGCGGCGATCCTGCGCCGCAGCCGCTCGGCCATCTCGAGGGCGCCCTCGCGCGGCGTCTCCGGCAGGGCGACGACGAACTCCTCCCCGCCCCAGCGCGCGACCTCGTCGATCGAGCGCGCCTCCCCCCGCAGCACGGCGGCGACCGCCGCCAGGACGGCGTCGCCCTGGAGGTGGCCGCGGGTGTCGTTGACGGCCTTGAAGTCGTCGATGTCGATCAGGATCAGCGCCAGCTCGCTGCCGAAGCGCTTGGCCCGCTCGACCTCCGCCTCCATCCAGCCGACGAAGTGCCGGTGGTTGGAGAGGCCGGTCATCCCGTCGGTCAGCGCCTGCTCGGCGAGGCGCTCGTGCAGGTCGATGTTCTCGATCGAGACCGCGGCCTGCCCGATCAGATAGCGCAGCGCCTTTCGATCCCGTTCGGCGAACGGCTCCCCGGCCCGGGCGAGCGCGAGCGTGCAGAGGACGCGCCCGGGGTCGCGCCGGTCGACGAGCGCGATCCCGAGCGCGTGCCGGTCCCCTTCGCTGAGCGCCAGGGCGTCGCCGTGCCGCGACGCCTCGGCGAGCGCCCGCTCCAGCACGCCGTCCAGCTCCGGGCTCTCGGCGCCCGCGCGCAGGGGGGCGACCGGGCTGCCGTCGTCGCCGGCGATCACCCGGCCGGCCTCCGCCCCGCAGGCGACGCGGGCGCTGTCGAGGACGGTCTCCAGCAGCGACGCGCGGTCGAGGCCGGAGGCGAACGCCTCGCCGAGCCGGCGCACGGTCTCGTCGAGCTCGTGGCGGCTGCGGCGCAGCGCGTCCATCTGCGTGCCGAGCTGGACGCTCATCCGGTTCAGCTCCCGGGCGAGATCGGCCATCTCGTCGTTGCCGGTCACGGGCACGCGGACGTCGAAGTCGCCGACGCCGATCCGGCGCGCCGCGGCGAGCATCGAGGAGAGGCGGTGGCGCATCGCCCGCAGCAGCAGCGCGGCGAGCACGAAGGCCACCAGGAAGAAGACGATCAGGATCGCCGCCACGAACGGCTCGGAGGAGAGGAAGCCGTCCGGTGCCGGCGCCAGGAGGACCAGGCGAGCGCCGTCCGGCGCGCCTGCGAGCGGCAACGCGACGCCGCGGTGCTCGTCGCCGGCCACATCGACGTCGAATCCGTCGATGTCGCCGTGCGCGGGAACGTCGCCCGCGTCGACGCCGCCGTACCCGGCGAGGGTCCGCTCGCCGACCAGGACGGCCGCCCGGCGATCGGTCAGCGAGCGCACCCTGGCGATCAGCTGCGCCGCCGTCATCGTCGTCACGCGGACGTGGACGATCGTGCCGTCGTCGTCGCGGGTGCGGATCGTGCTGCGCCCGGCGCCCAGCGACGCGCGTGGCCCGGCGGAGGCGAGCAGCTTCCCGCCCGGTCCGCGGATGATCACGGCGACGACGTCCGGATCGCGGCGCCGCTCCCGCTCCGCGAGCCGGGCGAGGCGCGCGCGATCGCCGGCCCGCGCCGCCGGCCCGGCCACGCGGGCGATCCGCTCCGCCTCACCGGGAGCGTCCGCGAGCGCCTCCTCGTAGACGGCGCGGGCGGTCTGCGCGCCCGCCTCCAGGCCGGCATCGGTCTGCTCGACCCGCGCGTCCTGGGCGACGTCGACGAGGACCACGCCGACGATCGCCATCGGGATCGCGACGATCGCCGCGAAGAAGAGGATCAGCTTGGCGCGCAGGCTCACGCTTCCCCTATCGGCAGATTCCCCCCGAGCCTTGGCCGCGAGCGCCCAGGCAAGTATCCTCAGCCCCGCGGCACGATCCCCGCCACGGGGCTATAGCTCAGCTGGAAGAGCGCCTGGATCGCACCCAGGAGGTCGCCGGTTCGAGTCCGGCTAGCTCCATCTTTCGCCGCCGGTCGCCGCGGACGCCTCGATCCGCTCCTCGCCGGGCGCCGGATTCTTGCCCACTCCGCGGCGGCCGCGGCGGCGGCCGAGGAGGCCGTAGCGGGGCGCCAGCAGGTAGGCGGCGGCGAAGAAGAGGGCCAGGACGCAGACGATGCAGCCGCCGGTCGAGGCGTCGAGGCGGTAGCTGACGTAGGTGCCGAGCACGGTCGAGGCGACGCCGATGGCGGCGGCGATGACCAGCATCCGGTCGAAGCGGTCGGTGAGCAGGTGGGCCGCCGCGCCGGGCGTGATCAGCATCGCCACCACGAGAACGATCCCGACCGCCTGCAGGGCGACGATCACCGAGAGCGCCAGCAGGGTCAGCAGCAGCGCCTCCCAACGGCGCGGAGAGATCCCGATCGCGTGCGCGTGGGTCGGGTCGAACGCGTAGAGGACCAGGCTGCGCCGCAGCGCCACCAGGATGAGGACGGTGATTCCGCCGAGCACGAGCACCTGGCGGATGTCGGAGTCCGAGACCCCGAGCACGTTCCCGAACAGGATGTGGAAGAGGTCGATCTGGGCGGGGACGACGCTGACCAGGACGATCCCGAGCGCGAACAGGGCGGTGAAGACGACCCCGATCGCGGCGTCCTCCTTGATCCTGCTGGTCCGGTTGACGGCGCCGATCAGCGCCACCGCGCCGGCGCCGAAGAGGAACGCGCCGGCCGCGAACGGAACCCCGACCACGTAGCTGAGGACGACGCCCGGCAGGACGGCGTGGGAGACCGCGTCGCCCATCAGCGACCAGCGCAGCATGGTGAGCCAGCAGGAGAGCAGGGCGCAGGAGAGGCCGACGACGAAGGCGACCAGCAGCGCCCGCTGCATGAACTCGTACTGCAGCGGGTCGGTGAACCAGGCCAGCAGGTCCGCCATCACGACCTCCCGGCGATCGGCACCGCCTGCTCGGGGACGAATCCCCCGAAGGCCTCCGCGAGCCGCTCCGGCACGAGCGCCTCCCCGGTCGGGCCCTGGGCGATGATGCGGCGGTTGATCAGCGCGACCCGATCGCAGAGCTCTGGGACCGCCACGAGGTCATGGGTGGAGACGAAGACCGTCTTGCCCTCGGCCGCCAGCTCCCGCAGCAGCGCCGTGATCGTCGCCTCGCTGCGCTTGTCGACGCCCGCGAACGGCTCGTCGAGGAGGAGCAGGTCGGCCCCCTGCGCAAGGCCGCGGGCGAGGAAGGCCCGCTTCCGCTGCCCGCCCGAGAGCGCGCCGATCTGGCGCCCGGCGAGCTCGCCGAGGTCGCATCGCTCCAGGGCCGCAGCCGCCGCCGCCCGGTCCTCGGCGCCGGCCCGGCGCCGCCACCCCATCTGCCCGTAGCGGCCCATCATCACCACCTCGGCGACCGAGATCGGGAAGTCCCAGTCGACGTCCTCGGCCTGGGGCGTGTAGGCGATCCGCATCGCCCGGCGCGCCGCCTCCGGCCGCTCGCCGAACAGCCGGATGGTCCCGCCGTCGAGGCGGACCAGGCCCATCAGCGCCTTGAACAGCGTCGACTTGCCGGAGCCGTTCATCCCGATCAGGCCGTGAACCTGCCCCGGGTCGAGCTCGAGGTCGACCCCCTCCAGCGCCCTGGTCTCCCCGTAGCTGACCGCCACGCCGCGAACGCTCACCGCGGCCGGCGGCGGCTCTCGCTCAGCCCCCATCCTGCCCGCCTCCCGTCAGGCCGGCGACGATCGTCTCCGCGTCGCGGCGCAGCAGGGCCTCGTAGGTGGGCACAGGGCCGCCCGCCTCGGAGAGGGAGTCGACGTAGAGCACGCCGCCGAACGCGGCCCCGGTCTCGGCGGCGACCTGCCGCTGGGCCTTGTCGCTGACCGTCGACTCGCAGAAGACCGCCGGGACGCCGCGCTCGCGCACCGTGTCGACGACCGAGGCGATCTGCTGCGGCGTGCCCTCCTGCTCGGCGTTGACCGGCCACAGGTAGACCTCGTCGAGGCCGAAGTCGCGCGCCATGTAGGAGAAGGCGCCCTCGCAGGTGACGAGCGCGCGCTGGCTGCGAGGCAGCTCGCTCAGCTCCCGCTCGAGGTAGTCGCGCACCTGCGCGAGGCGCTTCTTGTACCGGGTGGCGCCGCGCGCGAAGGCGTCCGCGCCCGCGGGATCGAGCCTGGTCAGCGCGTCGCGGATGTTGTCGACGTAGATGTCGGCGTTCTCGACCGACATCCAGGCGTGCGGGTTGGGCAGGCCCGCGTACTCGCTCTCGCCGGTGATCGAGATCGGGCGCACCCCCTCGCTCAGGGTCACGTGCTCGGCGCCGCTGGTCTGCAGGAACTGCTCGAACCAGCGCTCGAGCTCGAGGCCGTTGTCGAGGATCAGATCGGCGCCCTCGGCCTTGGCGATGTCGGACGGCGTCGGCTCGTAGCCGTGGATCTCGGCGCCGGGCTTGGTGATCGAGGCGACCTCGACCCGGTCCCCGGCGACGTTCTCGACCATGTCCGCGATCACGGTGAAGGTGGTCAGGACGACGGGCTTCCCGCCGTCGTCGGCGGACCCCGACGCCCCGCAGCCGGCGGCGCAGAGGGCGAGGATCAGCCCGATCGCGACGATCGGCAGCGCGAGCTTCGCCCCGGGGCGGCGCCGGGAGCCCGGATCGGGACCTCGAGGCTGCTGTCCGTTCATCAGCCGAGCATAACAAGTAAGTTCACGTAGCCTAAATCAGATTCTCCGGGGACGCGATTCCAGTGTTCGTGCCCGCTATCCTGAGCGTATGCCCAGCGGCGCGACCAACCTCCCTCCCGGCCCCTCGGCCTCGGTCGAGGACTACCTGAAGGCGATCTACTCGCTCAGCCGGTCGGGGCAGCGCGCCTCCACGACCAAGCTCGCCGAGCGGCTGGGGTTCGCACCCAGCTCGGTCTCGACCATGGTCTCCCGCCTCGCCGAGACGGACCTCGCCGACTACGTCCCCTACGAGGGCGTGCGGCTGACCGGCGAGGGCGAGCGCGAGGCGCTGCGGGTGATCCGGCGCCACCGCCTGCTCGAAGCCTTTCTCGCCAGCTCGCTCGGGATCCCCTGGGACGAGGTCCACGCCTACGCCGAGCAGCTCGAGCACAGCGCCTCCGACGAGCTGATCGAGCTGATCGCGGCAAAGCTCGGCGACCCCTCGATCGACCCGCACGGCGATCCGATCCCGACCCGCGAGCTGACGATCGAGGAGGGCGCCACGGAATGCCTCACCGAGCTCGAGCCGGGCGGGCGGGCGACCATCGTCCGCGTCTCGGACTCCGACCCCGAGATGCTGCGCTACCTGAACGAGCGTGAGATCGGAATCGGCGACGAGCTGCGGATGCTCGGCCGCGACCCCTTCGACGGCCCCTACCGGGTGCGGATCGGCGGCGGCGAGCACCGGCTCGGCCCGGCGCTGGCGCGGGCGATCCGGGTCCACCCGGGCGACGGCTGAGCGCGCCGCCCGCAAGCGCGCGACCCGCGATGCGCAACGGCCTCTGCGACAGCTGCGTCCATCAGAAGCTGATCCGCAACACGCGCGGGTCGGTCTTCTCCCTCTGCCTGCGCTCGCGCACCGACCCGGACTACGCGCGCTATCCGCGGGTTCCGGTCCTGAGCTGCCCCGGCCACGAGCCCGGCGGCCGACGGCCGGCGGGAGCTGAGCCCGCGGCGAGCTGATCCGCGACCCGGATTGCGTTCCCCGCCGGGCGGGCAAGTAGGGGGAGTAGGTCCCCGGCTCCGAGAGGAGGGTCCATGTCGGCAGAGTCGTCAGAGAGCGCGGCCCGAGGGCGAGACCCGTCGGCGGAGCGCCAGCCGGTGCAGGCCGGGGGCCGGCGCGACTACGCGCCCGAGGGCACCGACCCGCGCAGCGGCTGGTGGCCGACGCTGAAGCGGACCGCGACGGAGTTCCAGGAGGACAACCTCAGCGACTGGGCCGCGGCGCTCACCTACTACGGGCTCCTCGCCCTGTTCCCGGCGCTGGTCGCGATGGTCTCGCTGATCGGGATCTTCGGCGATCCCGCGTCGACGACCCGGAGCCTGACCGACATCATCGCCGAGCTCGGGCCCGAATCGGCCGCGGACACCTTCCGCGGCCCGATCGAGTCGATCGCGGAGGGCGGCAGCACCGCCGGGATCGCGTTCGTCTTCGGCATCGCCGCCGCGCTCTGGTCGGCCTCGGGCTACGTCGGCGCCTTCATGCGCGCCTCGAACGTGATCTACGAGACCCCGGAGGGGCGGCCGTTCTGGAAGCTGCAGCCGCTTCGGATCCTGGTCACGATCGCGATGATCGCGCTCATGACCCTGCTCGCGGTCGCCCTCGTCTTCACCGGGCCGATCGTCAACGCGGTCGCTGAGCCGCTCGGCATCGGCTCGACCGCGATCGACATCTGGAGGATCGCCAAGTGGCCCGCGATGATGATCGTCTTCCTGCTCATGATCGCGGTGCTCTACTACGCGTCGCCGAACGTGAAGCTGCGCGGGTTCAAGTGGGTCTCGGCGGGCAGCGTGGTCGCGATCGTCGTCTGGATCGTCGCCTCGGCGCTCTTCGCCTTCTACGTCGCCAACTTCGGCTCCTACGACAAGACCTACGGGACGCTCGGCGGCATGATCGTCCTGCTG
>CAZARJ010000078.1:0-7697 GCA_964487515.1 uncultured Conexibacteraceae bacterium
ACGCTCGAGCACGCGCGCGCCGACGTCGCCGACCCGGCGAGCGTGCGCGCGCTGCTCGGGCCCGGCGACGTGATGGTCAGCACCGTGGGGCCGTTCGCGCGCTGGGGGGCGCCCGCGGTCGAGGCGGCGATCGACGCCGGCGTCCCCTACATCGACTCGACCGGGGAGCCGCCCTTCATCCGCAAGATCTTCGAGCGCTGGGGACCCCGCGCGGCCGCGGCGGGGGCGCCGCTTCTGACCGCGATGGGCTACGACTGGGTCCCCGGCAACCTCGCCGGCGCGCTGGCGATCGCGGATGCCGGCCACTCCGTTCGCCGGGTCGAGCTCGGCTACTTCCTGACCGGGGGTGGAGGCGGGGTCAGCGGCGGCACGCGCGCCTCCACGATGGGGGTCATGTTCGAGCCCGGTTTCGCCTTCCGGGGCGGGCGTGTCGTGACCGAGGCGCCGGGACGGCGCGTGCTCACCTTCGACGTGCGGGGCAAGCCGCGCCAGGCGGTCTCGGTCGGGTCCTCCGAGCACTTCACGCTGCCCAGGCTGGCCCCGGAGCTGACCGACGTGGAGGCGTGCCTGGGCTGGTTCGGCCGCCACTCGCGGCTGATGCAGGCGGGCGGGATCGCGATCGACGCGGTGACCCGGATCCCCGGCGTGCGGGGCGGGCTCCGCCGCCTGATCGAGAGCAGGGTGAGCGGCTCGACCGGGGGGCCGAGCCCCCGGCAGCGCGAGGAGTCCGGCTCCTACATCGTCGCGATCGCCCGCGACGGCGACGGGCGCCGGCTCGCCGAGGTCCGGCTGCAGGGGGTCAACGCCTACACGTTCACCGGCGCCTTCATCGCCTGGGCGGCGGGCCGGGCGCTGGACGGGGAGCTGAGCGGCGCCGGGGCGCTCGGGCCCGCGGAGGCGTTCGGCCTCGAGGGCTTCGAGCGCGGCGTCGCTGAAGCGGGGATCGCGCGCGTGTGAGACCGGAGGGACCACTGGGCGGAAGGCCCTGGCTGCTGCCGCTTCCGATCGTCCCGATCATCGTCTCGTTCACCCTCTGGGGACCGCAGGTCGGGCTCGCGGTCGGCATCATCACCGCGGCCCTGATCGCCCTCTACGCCGCCCGGTTGACGGTGCGCGAGAAGATCGAGGTGGCCCGGCGCGGGGCCGGCGGGCCGGGCGGGATCCTGGTCCTCGCCCTGACCGCGATCGACGACCCGCGCACGGCGGGGATCGTCGCCGCGATCGCCGATCCCGGCCGCCCCCAGGCGGAGGGCGGAGACACGGTCCTCGTGGTCGCCCCGGCGGTCAGCTCGACGCTGGACCGCTGGACCTCCGACCTCGACCGGGCCCGCTTCGAGAGCCAGCGGGTGCTCGCCGTCTCCGTCGCGACCCTGATCGCCGCCGGGGTCGAGGCCCGCGGCCAGGTCGGGGACGAGGATCCGATCCAGGCGCTCGAGGACGCCCTGCGCAGCTTCGCCGCGGTCGAGGTCGTCGTGGTCGCCCCCGACCGGCTCGGCGAGGCCCGCATCGCCGAGCTCGGGGACCGCCTGGAGCTGCCCCTGCGCCAGGTCGTCCCCTCCGAGGCATCCGCGGGCGAGTAGGTCCGTCGCGGCGGCTCGCGGCCACGGGGCCGGGGCGCGGGAGGGCCGTCTCAGCCGGAGATGCGCTGAGAGCCGCCGTCCCGCCCTGCCGGCTCACGACCGAGCAGTCGCAGGGAGTTGAGGGTCACGGCGAGCGACATCCCCATGTCGGCGGCTACGGCGACGACGAGGGTGACCAGCCCGAAGGGGGCCAGCACGACGAGCACGGCCTTGACGGCCAGCGAGGCGATCACGTTCACGCGCATGACGGCGAGCGCCCGGCGGGCGCGGGCGATCGCGGCCGGCAAACGGTCGAGCCGGTCGGACATCAGGGCGACGTCGGCGACCGCGAGCGAGGCGTCGCTGCCGGCGCCGCCCATCGCCACGCCGACCGGGGCCGCCGCGAGGGCGGGGGCGTCGTTGATCCCGTCGCCGACCATCGCCACCATGCCGCCGTCGCCGAGCTCCTCGATCGCGCGCAGCTTGCCTTCGGGCAGCAGCTCGGCGCGCCACTCGTCGATCCCCGCCTCGGCGGCGATCGAGCGCGCCACGGGCCCGCTGTCGCCGGTCAGCATCAGGACGCGCCGGACGCCGGCGCGGGACAGCCCGGCTACCGCGGCCGGCGCCTCGGGCCGGATCCGGTCGGCGATCCCGAAGAGCGCCAGCGGCCGGGTCCCCGCCCCGAGGACGAGCGCCGTCCTGCCGGCGGCGTGCAGGCTCCGGATTTCCTCCGGCTCCGCGCCGAGGCGCTCGGCGGCCAGGCGCGGCCCGCCCGCCCACAGCTCCTCGCCCCCGACCCGGGCCCGGGCGCCGCGACCGGGCAGGGCCTCGAACCCCGTCGCCGCCGGGATCGCCAATCCGCGCCGCTCGGCGGCGCGCACGATCGCCGCGGCGAGCGGATGCTCGGAGCGCCGCTCGACCGCGGCCATCAGCGCGAGCGCGTCCTCCTCGCCCAGGTCCGGATCGAGCGCGATCACCCGCACGAGCTCCGGGGATCCGGCCGTCAGCGTTCCGGTCTTGTCCAGGGCGATCGTGTCGACGCGGCCGAGATCCTCCAGCGCGCGCCCGCCCCGGATCAGGACGCCGCGGCGGGCCGCGCCCCCGATCGCCGAGACGACCGCGACCGGCACCGAGATGACGAGCGAGCAGGGGCAGGCGACGATCAGAAGCGCGAGCGCGCGGTAGACCCAGGTGCCGGAGTCGGCGCCGAACAGGAGCGGCGGCACGGTCGCGAGCGCCAGCGCGGCGGCGACCACGAGCGGCGTGTAGACGGCGGCGAAGCGGTCGATGAAGCGCTCCGAGGGCGAGCGTTTGGACCGGGCCTCGTCGACCAGCGCCGCGATCCGCGACAGGGTCGACTCGGCGGCCGGACGCGTGGCGGCGATGGTCAGCGACCCGGTGACCGCCAGCGAGCCCCCGTAGACCTCGTCGCCGGGGCCGGCGTCGACCGGGACCGACTCGCCCGTGATCGGCGCCTGATCGACGCTCGAGGACCCCTCGACCACCCGTCCGTCGACCGCGAGCCGCTCGCCGGGCCGGACCACGACCAGATCCCCCGGCGCGACCCGCTCGGCCGGGAGCGTCCGCTCGCGGCCGTCCACGAGCACCCGGGCCTCGCTCGGCGCGAGCTCCATCAGCGAATCGATCGCGCCGCGGGTGCGCTCCAGGGCGAAGCCCTCCAGCGCGGTCCCGAGCGCGAACAGCGCCAGGACCCAGGCCCCCTCCGCGTACTCGCCGATCGCGACCGCGCCCGCGGCGGCGAGCGTCATGAGCACGTTCATGTCGAGCCCGCGCACGGCGAGGGCGGCGACGGCCGCGCGGGCGATCGGCCAGCCCCCGACGAGCATCGACGCCAGATACAGCGGCTCCGCCACCGAGCGCGGCGCGCCGAGCAGCGAGGCGGCGCTCGCCCCCACGAGCAGCGCCAAGGCCGCCAGCGCGGAGAGCGTGCGGGCGCGATGCCGGCCTCCGTCCAGCGACCGGCCGCTGTCCGCCGCGCGATCGGCGGGGTAGGCCCGGTAGCCGGCGCGGGCGACGGCGGCGAGGACGGCCTCGTCCCCGGCGCTGCCCGCGACCGACATCGAGGCGCCGCCGAACGAGACCTGCGCCGAGCGGACCCCGCTCACCTCCTCGACGTGCCGGCGCACTGTCTGAGCGCAGGCGCCGCAGTCCATCCCCTCGACGCGGAAGCGGCGCCCCGCGCTCGCCCGGGCCCCGGCCTCCCCGGCGGCGGCGAGCGGGAGCTCAGCCGGCGCGGACATCGGCCGCGATCGGGGCGCCGTCGAGCACGGTGCCCAGCAGCGCCTCCCCGCGCCCGGTCAGCTCGTACATGACCATCTTGCCCTCCCGCCGGGAGCGGGCGAGCCCGGCCGCCTTCAGCAGCCGGGCGTGGTGGGAGACGAGGCCCTCGCCGCGGCCGAGGATCCACGCCAGGTCGCAGACGCACGCCGATCCGGCCTCGCCGAGCGCCACCGCGAGCGCGAGCCGGGTCGGGTCCCCGAGCGCCTTCGCCATCGCGGCCGGCGCCTCGAGCGTCTCGGCGTCAGGTAGCCGGCCCCGCACCCGCTCGGCCAGCGGCAGGTCAAGGCAGAGGAGATCGCAGGTGTCGTCCGTCGGCAAAGTCATGGGGGATACATACAAACAGATGTTAGATCGTTAGGCCAACCGGGCAGCCAGCACCGCGCGAGGAGGCTCACGCCAGTTGCCTCTCCCCGCGGGCGGCCGCGCAGGCCGGCAGCTCGCCCTCGGGCGCGCTGCGGCCGCGGGCCCGGCGAGTGGACCGCCGCTCGCCACCACGCGGGGTGACCTTGCACATATCCGGAAATAGCCCGGTTAGCCGCAAGCTCGCGCGAAGGTTCCGCAACGCCCCTGACATTGCACATTTCCGGAAATAGCCCGGTTAGATGCAAGCTCGTGCGTCAGGGACGCCGCCCGTCTCTCTGACCTTGCACATATCCGGAAATGCTCCGGATAAGTGCAAGGTCGGCCGGAGGCGGCTCGGGTCAGCGGATCGCGCGGCCGGGGCGCGTCTGGGGGAACGGGTCGGGCGCTAAGCCGCGGCGGGCTCGGCCGGCTGGGGCCGGGCCACCCTGGTGAAGGTCAGCTCGCCGTCGGCGGCCCCCACCGCGACCGTGTCGCCCTCGGCGAACTCGCCCTCGAGCAGCTTCAGCGCCAGGCGGTCGACGAGCTGCCGCTGGATCACGCGCTTCAGCGGGCGGGCCCCGTAGGTCGGGTCGTAGCCGAGGTTGCCGAGCAGGGTCCGGGCGTCGTCGTCGAGCTCGATCTCGACCCCGCGCTCGCGCACCCGCTCGCTCAGCAGCCCGACCTGGAGGTCGACGATCTCGCTGATGTCGGCGCGGCTCAGGCGGTGGAAGATCACCGTCTCGTCGATCCGGTTCAGGAACTCCGGCTTGAAGGTCTGCGTCAGGACCGCGTCGATCTTCTCGCGGATCGTCTCGTCCACGCGCTCGCCGGCGATCTCCGCCGAGCCCACGTTCGAGGTCATGATCAGGACCGTGTTGGTGAAGTCGACCGTGCGGCCCTTGCCGTCGGTGAGGCGGCCGTCGTCCATGATCTGCAGCAGCACGTTGAAGGCGTCGGGATGGGCCTTCTCGATCTCGTCCAGCAGCACGACCGCGTAGGGGCGGCGGCGCACCGCCTCGGTCAGCTGGCCGCCCTCGTCGTAGCCGACGTAGCCGGGCGGCGCCCCGATCAGGCGGCTGACCGCGTGCTTCTCCATGTACTCGGACATGTCGATGCGGACGATCGCGCCCTCGGAGTCGAACATGAACTCCGCCAGCGCCCGGGCCAGCTCGGTCTTGCCGACCCCGGTCGGGCCCAGGAACAGGAAGCTGCCGATCGGGCGGTCCGGGTCGGAGAGGCCGGCCCGCGAGCGCCGCAGCGCGTTGGCGACCGCCTCGACCGCCTCGTCCTGGCCGATCACCCGCTCGTGCAGGCGCTCCTCCATGTGGATCAGCTTCTCGACCTCGCCCTCCATCAGGCGGCTGACCGGGATCCCGGTCCACTTGCCGACCACCTCGGCGACATCCTGCTCGGTCACCTTGTCGGCCAGCATCGAGTTGCCCTGCGCGTGCAGCTCGTCGAGCCTCTCCTGCTCGGCGGCCATCGTCCGCTCGAGCTCGGGGATCTCGCCGTACTGAAGCTCCGCGGCGCGCTCGTAATTCTGCTCGCGCTGGGCGCGCTCCATCTCGTGCTGGGCGCTCTCCAGGTTCGCGCGCGCCTCGTTGATCGCGTCGATCGCCTCGCGCTCCGACTGCCAGCGGGCCTTCAGCGCCTGGACCTCCTCGCCCGCGTCTGCGAGCTCGGCCTCCAGCGCCTCCAGGCGCGCCTTCGAGGCCTCGTCCTCCTCGCTCTGCAGCGCCTGCTTCTCGATCTCCAGCTGCGTGATCCGGCGCTCGATCTCGTCGATCTCGACCGGCGAGGACTCGAGCTCCATCTTCAGCCGCGAGGCGGCCTCGTCGATCAGGTCGATCGCCTTGTCGGGCAGGAAGCGGTCGGTGATGTAGCGGTTGGACAGGGTCGCCGCGGCGACCACCGCCGGGTCGGTGATGTCGACGCCGTGATGGCTCTCGTAGCGCTCCTTGAGCCCGCGCAGGATCGCGATCGTGTCGGCGAGGTCGGGCTCGTCGACGAAGACGGGCTGGAAGCGCCGCTCCAGCGCCGCGTCCTTCTCGATGTGCTTGCGGAACTCGTCCAGCGTCGTCGCGCCGACCGTGCGCAGCTCGCCGCGCGCCAGCATCGGCTTGAGCAGGTTGGCGGCGTCGACCGCGCCCTCGGAGGCGCCGGCACCGACGATCGTGTGCAGCTCGTCGATGAACAGGACGATCTGCCCCTCGGCCTCTTGGACCTCCTTCAGGACCGCCTTGAGGCGCTCCTCGAACTCGCCGCGGTACTTGGCCCCGGCGAGCAGCGCGCCGACGTCGAGTCCGATCACGCGCCGGCCGATCAGCGACTCGGGGACGTCGCGGGCGACGATCCGCTGCGCCAGCCCCTCGACGATCGCCGTCTTGCCGACGCCCGGCTCGCCGATCAGCACCGGGTTGTTCTTGGTCCGCCGCGAGAGCACCTGGATCACGCGCCGGATCTCCTCGTCGCGCCCGATCACGGGGTCGAGCTTGCCCGCCTCCGCCTCGGCGGTCAGGTCCTGCCCGTACTTCTCGAGCGCCTGCAGGGTGTCCTCGGGGTCGGGGGAGGTGATCCGGTTCGGCCCGATCACCTCGGCCGCCGCCTTCGCGATCGACTCGCGGTTCGGCAGCAGCTCGGCCACCCCGGAGCCGGCGTCCGTCAGCGCCAGCAGCACGTGCGGGGCGGCGATGTACTCGTCGCCGAGCGCCTGCATCTCGCGCTCCGCCTGCTGGAGGGCGTTGATCAGCGCCTGCGAGGGGCGCGCCTCGGGCGTGCCCGAGCCGGACACGGTCGGCAGCTCGTCGACCGCCGCCTCGGCGCGCTTCCGCAGCCCGACCACGTCGACGCCGAGCTTGCGCAGGATCGCGCCGGCCAGCCCCTCCTCGTCCTCGAGCAGGCCGGCGAGCAGGTGCGCTGGGGCGATCTCGCTGTTGCGGCGCTGCGTCGCGAGCCGGTGGGCGACCTGAACGGCCTCCTGAACCTTGGTTGTGAAGCGGTCCGCCTGCATGAAGAGCGAGTCTACGTCCCTGCTCAGCCCATGTCAAGAAATCTATAGTCACCCGACTTAGATAGACGAGTTGATAGACGTTTCGGGGGAGAGAGTGGTGGATTCCGCGGGCTCCCGGCATCTCACCACCGGGGCATTGCCGCCGGCAGAGGGGCCGCACGGCCGGGGAAAGAAGCGTCTCGCCCGCCGCCGCCGCGTCCCGGGCGGGCGGAGCCACCGGCCGGGGCGCAACAATGTCCCCGATGAGGCGCCCGTTCGGCAAGCCACGGCGGCCGGATCTCCGCAACCTGAAGGCGTTCGAGTCCCGCACCGAGGTCTGGCGCCAGGTCGGGCTCGGGGGCCAGATCAGCCGCGGGGACGCGAAGCGTGCCCGCCGCGACGCGATCATCATCGTGCTGCTGATCGTGGCCGTGCTGGTCATCTTCAGCATGCGCCAGACGCTGTTCCCGGACGCGGCGAAGGTCGTCCGCTACGGGACCGCGGTG
>CAZARJ010000079.1:0-7642 GCA_964487515.1 uncultured Conexibacteraceae bacterium
GCCGCCACCCGCCGCGCCAGAGGCCACCGGGCGTCCTCCTGCCGCCGACGCTCCGGATCCCCCGGCCGCAGCCCCCACGCCGGATCCCCCGCCGCACACCCCCGCGCCCGCCGCGCCGGCCGAGTCGCCCGCGAGCGCTCCCGAGCCGGCGGCGACGCCACCCCCGGAAGCTGCCGATGCGTCGGCGGCCGGTCCCGGGCTCGACCGCGTCGGGGAGCTCTGGCCGCTGGTTCTCGAGGAGCTGAAGCAGGACGGGGCCGGGATGCTCGCGGCGGTGCTCGGCGCGGCGCGCCCCTCGGCGGGCGAGGGGGGCGAGGCCCTGGTGCTCGGCTTTCCGCCCGACATGACCTTCAACAAGCGCAAGGCCGAGGTGAAGGAGAGCCGCGATCAGATTCGCGCCGCCGTGCAGCGCGTGTTCGAGCGCCCCGTGCCGGTCGAGCTCGTGACCCTCACCGAGGAGGAGAGCGGGGCGCAGGACGCGCCGCCGCTGGACGAGGGGGAGCTGTTCGAGCGGATCGCGCAGGAGTTCGATGCCGAAGTCGTGATCGAGGATGAACCGAAGGAGGAGACGAGCTGATGGCCAGAGGACGGATGCCCGGCGGCCCGGGCGGGATGGACCTGGGCGCGCTGATGAAGCAGGCGCAGCAGATGCAGGCCGAGATGGCGAAGGCGCAGGAGGAGCTCAAGGACGAGGTCGTCGAGGCGAGCTCCGGCGGCGGGATGG
Source organism: uncultured Conexibacteraceae bacterium (assembly GCA_964487515.1). GTDB lineage: Bacteria > Actinomycetota > Thermoleophilia > Solirubrobacterales > 70-9 > RHKX01. Next base: position 725 of record CAZARJ010000079.1, read on the forward strand.
TCAAGGTCAAGCTGAGCGGCGAGCTCGAGCTGCTCGAGATCACGATCGACCCCGACGCCGTCGACCCCGAGGACGTCGAGATGCTCCAGGACATGGTCCAAGCGGCGGTCAACGAGGGGATCCGCGCCGCGCAGGAGCGCGCCGAGTCGCGCATGGGGGGGATCGCGGGAGGCGGCCTGGGCGGGCTCGGCCTGCCGGGCATGTAGCCGGTGCATCCGGCTCCCGTCGAGCGCCTGATCGTCGAGCTGGGCAAGCTGCCCGGGATCGGCCGGCGCACCGCCCAGCGGCTCGCGTTCCACCTGCTGCGCTCCAGCGACGAGGACGCGTTCGCCCTGGCCACCGCGATCCGTGAGGTCAAGGAGCGGATCGGCCTCTGCGAGATCTGCTTCAACCTGGCCGAGGGCGAGCGCTGCGAGATCTGCTCCGACCCGCGCCGGCGCCGGGAGCTGATCTGCGTCGTCGAGGAGCCGCAGGACGTGATCCCGATCGAGCGCACCGGCGAGTACCGTGGCCTCTACCACGTGCTCGGCGGGGCGCTCTCGCCGATCGACGGCATCGACCCCTCCGACCTCAAGATCGACGAGCTCGTCGCCCGAGTCGGCGACGGCGTCGAGGAGGTCGTGATCGCCACCAACCCGACCACCACCGGCGAGGCGACCGCCCACCACATCGCCGAGCTGCTCCGCGACCGGGTCAAGCTCACCCGCCTGGCCAGCGGCCTCCCCGTCGGCGCCGACCTCGAGCACGCCGACGAGGTCACCCTCGGCCGCGCCTTCGCCGGCCGCCAGAGCCTGTAGACGCCCCGATTCCAAGTCGATGCCGGCCGCGCCGATCCGCGCTGGCATGGCGTCGTGCCGGCATTCCGGCAGTGCTCGGCCCAGCGGGAGATTCGCCTGCGTGTCCAGCCGCGCTGGCATGGACCTAGACCGGTATCTCGGCATCTCCCGACCCAGCGGGCGGGAACTTCAAATCGAGCGAGATACCGCCGCGCCGGGCTGGCCCAGGCTGATCGCTACGAGCAGGCGGCTGCGACTCGTCTGACCCTGAGAGCCGATCCCTAGCGCGAAGCGCACATCGCGTTCCGGAAATTGGCCAGGAATGCCTGATAGTGGTTGGCCGAATCGTGCCGGACTGCTCTGAAGATCGGCCAGCCATCCGCCTCGCTGAGCGCGCCGGCAACGACCATCTCAGCGACTAAATGGGTCGTCTTGATGACTTCGAGCCGGTTCAGCTCAGCGAGCTTGATGCCTTGAACGTCGTCGATCACGGCGATCTGATGGCCGAGCTCGCGCGCAGCGATCACCGTTGAAATTTCCCCGCGATGAGCCTTCGGGTGCTCATCCGCACCGGCCCATTGCGACCTAATGCGCTCGACCTCGGCCAGTTGCTGGCCTTCGAGCTGGATCGGAGAGCCTCCGGGGAAGCGCAGCCGGTGCAGGTTCTGCAGTCCAGGATGAGTCCTGAGGTGCGGCTTGGGGCTCGAAGCCCGAAGCTCTATTTCGGCGGCGACGTCAGATGTGATCGCCGCTCGACTGCCCAAGTACTGGGCGAAGGGCCGTAGCTGCCCGGCATCGCAGAAGCGAAAGAATGGGCCTGCGTCGAGCAGGACGCGCTCCTCGTCCCGGATTAGTCGCATCGGCCGTCAGAGCTGGTTCTCCGGGTTGGCATCGTCACCGCTGGATCTGAGGAGCTCCCTCAGGCGATCCTCCCCGTAGCCAGTTCTCTCGGCGAGCTCGGCGATGTCGATCAGGCCGCTGGCGAGGATTCGCGTCGCCCTCCCTTCCATCTGGTGCGGGAGGCGTGGAAGCTCTCTGATCCGGGCAAGGCTGTCGGCCATCTGTCTCAGTCCCAGCCTCGACCTCAGGGATGAGTGCTCGTTCGCGTCGATGAGGGCATCGAGCTCGGTCGCTTGACGCCGGTTCACCAACCGCGCGATCTCGAACCTGACCCTGGCCGCTTTGGCGCTGAGACCGAACCGGCAGGCGAAGCGGACGACCACCTCGAGGTCGATCGCTGGATCGCCCTGGGTCTCGAGCCAGGTGCTAACGGCGTCGCGCGGTGCCAGGAACTCCCCAGCGAAGTAGTTGGCTTGTACTTCCCGTGGGTCAGACCCGTTGATGTCGCTGTCGCGATCAAGGACCGTCCCATGACCAAGGCGGTAGTGGCCGAACTCATGAGCGAGCGTGAATCGCTGGCGAACGGCGGCCTGCATGCCATTGATCCCGATCATCGGGCGGCCCTCCCGTATTCGGAGCAGGCCGGCGAACCCCTGAGGCAGGGCAGCGATCAGCACCGGAACCCCCGCGTCTTCCTCGACGGTTCTCAAGATGTCATCGAGGGGTCCGGTGAGGCCGAGACCGAGCTCCCCCCGCGCGTCTCGTGCCTCCCGTATCTCAGGGCGTATCCCCGCCATGGCTCAGGGGACGAGCGCTTCGAAGTAGAGGTAATTGTCGAGCGCCTGGTCGACAAGGCGCAGGGCCTCCCCGGCGTCAGGGTCCTCGGGGTCGCCGCGGAACACGATCACGGCGTCGTCCTCCGCGCGGAGGATTGCGTCCACGCTCACGCCGAAGAACTCGGCGAGCGTCGCCACCTCGGCGGCTGCCAGCCCTCGCTCGCCGCGAAGCAGCCGGCTCACGGTCGGCTGATCAACTCCCAGAGCATCCGCCAGATCGGCCTGGGAAGCCTCGCGCTCGCTGCGCAGCCGCTCGATCTCATCGAGAACTTCTTCCTTCGTCCGAAATCCCAATTTGCACTCCTGACATTCGATGGCCTGGCCAATGGCCACATCGGCCGGTTTGCTCCCTATGTGACTATCGCATAGTCGCTATGAGAATGCATGTGATGTTGCCGCTTCTCGTTTTGATCCGTGCGGCTGGTGAAAAGCCCAGCGGTGCCCCTGGCGCCCCCCTTTGGGTCGTCGGGGGCTCCGGATCGGGGATCTCCGATGACGCCGATTATCTGATCGCCGCCACGGTCGTTGTCGTTGATGCGGAGCTGCTGACCACGAACGTGCGGCATTTCCCGATGCTCCCCGGGTTGCAGCCGCCGTACTGATCGGCGCTGGACGAAGGGGAATCGCGGGGTGCCCGACTACCGGTAGCCGCGCAGCGCGAACTCGTTCAGGAACTGCCGGCCCCAGAAGTGATCGCGCTCGGCGGTGGCCAGCCGGGCCGCGTCGCAGGCGTCCGGCCATTCATCCCTGATCACCTCGATCTGGTGGTCGATGATCTCGCGGGCGTCGGCGCCGCTGAGCAGGTAGGTGTCGGCGGCCTCGACGCAGCCCTGCAGGGAGCTGAGGCGGGACCCTCCGGGCGAGATCATCATCGCCTGTGATGCCTCCCCGCCGCCGCGCAACTGTGGGCAGATGTCGTAGGCGGGGGAGAGGCGGAGCAGCTCCTCGGCGCCGTCCCAGAAGGCGGCGTGATTGCGCGCATGATCGTCCGTGTTGCCGACCAGGATGTTGAAGGTGATGCGGCCGAAGAGCTCGCGCAGGGTGGCCTTCGCGTCGGCGAACCGCTCGCGGATGATCTGCGCCAGGTCCGCGTAGCTCGCGTAGCGCGCCTCCATCTCGCCCAGCCCGAGGATGGTCAGGGCCGAGACCAGCGCTCGCCGCTCCTCGCCGCTCGCTCCCGGCCGGCGGTCGAATCGCTCCACGAGCAGCACGTCCTTGTCCAGCGCCCGCTCGAGGTGAACCCGCGCGACGTCCAGCCCGGTCCGTCGGGCGAGCTCCATCGCGAGGAACTCGCCCTTGACCACGGGATAGCTGTCCGTCGTCGATGAGAACTTGGCGATCAGCTTGCGTCCCGATGCGTCGAGGAGAGCCTTCGGTCGCGCGCCGCCGACGGAGCTGCCGTGCAGGAGCGCCAGATCCAGCTCCGGTGGCAGGGGCTCGCCCGCATCGACGAGGGTGGCCGCCTCGAGCAGCTCCTCCAGGGTCGCGCGCCCACCGCGGGCGACGTATCGGTCCGGCGACGCCTGGAAGTCGAGCGCTCCGATCCGGTCGCTTCCCGAGCTGAGGAGGTAGGTGAGCGGGCCGAGGCGCACCGGGTCCGCCGATCCCGCCGCGGCCCCGAGCAGGCTCTGCATGATCACGCGCCGGCCCCAGGCGTCGGGCATCGAGTCGGCGATGCAGCCGGCCATGGTCAGGTTCGCGACTGGATCGATCCGGCCGCTGCGCAGCGGCAGCTCGGGGAGGTAGAGGGGGATCGACTCGTCCCGCTCCAGGTAGCTCTTCCCGTAGTTGAAGACGGTCAGCCCGCCGACGACCTCGAGGCGGCCGGCGACGACCGGCTCGGTCGCTCCGGGGAGCCAGGCCCAGACGTATGCCTCGCTCGCCTCTGCGACCGCGGGATCAGAAGTCATCCTTGACCTCTCCCTTCCGGGCGCGGACGCGGCTGGGAAGCAGCGCGGCGCGGGCACGAGCACGGTCGAGCTCCGCCGTCAGCCGCTCAGGATCCCGGTGAAAGAGGGGGACGCCGACCAGCGAGGCGAGCTCGAACGCCGTCCCGAGGCTGACGCTCCCGTCTCCGGCCTCGACCTTGCCCAGCGTGCGGGCGGTGATCCCGGCCCGCTCCGCGAGGTCCTGCTGCGACCAGCGCCGCTCGCGCCGCCCCGTGCTGATCAACTCACCGAGCAGCTGCGCGGCCTCGATCGCATACGGGGAGCGGGGGCGAGGACGGGTCATGGCAGAAGAATAATGACTGTTGCGTATCCAAGATGCAAAATTCTTCCTTATCTATGTTTGCGCACACCGGGCTGTGGCGAGGTGGCATCGAACAAGGCCCGCATTCCGGCAGAGAACGGCGCAGCCGACGGGCGGCGGGAATACCACGGACACGGGTAGCGGGCATCGCCCGGCCGCCGCCGGCCTCGCGGGCAGGGCCGGGCGCTCTCTATCCTGATCTGCGGCCATGGCACCCTTTCCCCAGAGCTCCGACATCGTCGTGATGAAGTTCGGCGGCACCTCCGTCGCCGGGCCGGAGGACATCAAGCGCGCGGCGCGGCGGATCGTCGCCGGACGCGAGCGCGGGAACAAGGTCGTCGCGGTCCTCTCGGCGCGCGGCAAGACCACCGACGAGCTGGTCCGGATGGCGGACGAGATCTCCGAGCGGCCGCGCCCGCGCGAGCTCGACATGCTGCTCTCCACCGGGGAGCGGATCTCCTGCGCCCTCTGCGCGATGGCGATCTGGGACCTTGGCTACCAGGCGATCTCGCTGACCGGCTCGCAGGCCGGGATCGTCACCGACTCGACCCACACGAAGGCGCGGATCATCGACGTGCGGGCGGACCGGATCAGCGCCGCGCTGGAGGAGGACAACATCGTCCTCGTGGCGGGCTTTCAGGGCGTCTCGACCGAGTCCAAGGACGTGACCACGCTGGGACGCGGCGGCTCCGACACGACCGCGGTCGCGCTCGCGGCGGCGCTCGGGGCGAGCGTCTGCGAGATCTACACCGACGTCGCCGGCGTCTACAGCGCCGATCCGCGGATCGTGCCCGAGGCCCGCAAGCTGCCGGTCGTCTCCTTCGAGGAGATGCTTGAGATGTCGGCGTCGGGGGCCAAGGTGCTGCAGCTGCGCAGCGTCGAGTACGCGCGCAACAACGACGTTCGCATGCACTGCAGATCGTCCTTCGACGAGGGCCCCGGTACTCTCGTAACCGCCGAGAGCGACACCATGGAACGACCCTTCGTCACAGCCGTCACCCACTCCTCCGACGAGGCCCGCATCACCCTGGCCGGGGTCCGCAACGAGCCCGGGACAGCGGGGCGCATCTTCAGCGCCCTGGCGGAGGCGAACGTGAACGTCGACGTGATCATCCAGAACGAGCCGGTCACCAACGAGCACGGCGCGGACCTCTCGTTCACCGTGGGCAAGGGCGATGTCGCGAGCGCCCGCGAGGCCGTCGAGCGGACCGGCCTGAGCACCGGGCGCGTGCTCACCGACGACAACATCGGCAAGGTCTCGATCATCGGCGCCGGGATGCGCAGCCACCCCGGGGTCGCGGCCAAGGTCTTCAAGGTGCTCGGCGACCTCGGGATCAACATCGAGATGATCTCGACCTCGCCGATCAAGGTCTCCTGCGTGATCAAGGCCGACCGCGTCCCCGACGCCGTGCGCGGCCTGCACGAGGCGTTCGAGCTGGGCGCCGACGCGGTCCAGCGCGAGGAGCCGACCGGCACCCACCACCGACCCCGCGTGGGCGGCTGATGGGCGGCCTGCGGGTCGGGGTCCTGGGCGCGACGGGCGCCGTCGGCTCGACCGTGCTCGAGGTGCTCGCCGAGCGCTCCTTCCCCCTCGCCGAGCTGGTCCCGCTCGCCTCCGCCCGCTCGGCCGGCAAGCCGGTCGACTTCGCCGGCGGGCAGGTCGAGTGCCGCGAGGTGAGCGAGGAGTCGATCGCCGGCCTCGATCTCGTGATCTCCTCGGCGGGCGGCGCGGTGAGCTCGGAGTGGGCGCCGCGGATCGTCGCCGCCGGCGCCGTCGTGGTCGACAACACCAGCTACTGGCGCATGCACGACGACGTCCCGCTCGTGATCAGCGAGGTCAACCCCGAGGCCGCCGACGCCCACCGCGGCCTGGTCGCGAACCCGAACTGCTCCACGATGCAGATGGTCGTGGCGCTGAAGCCGATCCTCGACGCCGCCGGGATCGAGCGGCTCGTCGTCTCCACCTACCAGTCGGTCTCGGGGACCGGGCGCCGCGCGGTCGAGGAGCTGCGGGCGCAGACGAAGGCCGAGCTCGAGGGCGGCGACGCCCCGGCCGAGGTCTACCCGCACCGGATCGCCTTCAACGTCCTGCCGCAGGTGGAGACCTTCAAGGACGGCGACGACTACACCACCGAGGAGCGCAAGATGATGGCCGAGACGCGCAAGATCCTCGGCGTCGGCGAGGAGGTCGGGATCTCCGCGACCTGCGCCCGGGT
>CAZARJ010000080.1:0-7603 GCA_964487515.1 uncultured Conexibacteraceae bacterium
CTCTTGGTGGGCCCGGGTGTATCCCCCGCTCGGCGCCCGGCCGGGTTCGATCCACGGCCGGTCGCGCCGTCACGCCGCGCCGCCGCCCCCCGCCGGCCTCGGCCCCGTAACGCCGACGCCCCGACGGCCGAAGCGACTTGGGGGAGAAGTCGCTTCTGGCCGCCGGGGCGCCGGCGCGGCAGGCCATCCGGGCCCGCCAGGGACCTATGGATCTACGGGTTGCCGCTCAGGACGTCGAGCGACACGGTGTGCACGAACGTGTTCTCGTGCACGCCCGAGAACCGCTCCGCGCCCGGGCCCACGGCGGTGACCGGGACCATCAGCCCGCTGTGCTCAGGCGTCGTCCAGTCGACCCTGAACTTGCGCTTCGAGCCCTTGACCTTGAAGGGACCCGAGCGGGGCGGCGTCTTGCCGCCCTTGAGCGGCATGTTCTGGGGCTTCGCCCCCTCCCACGACGGCACCGGATCGTCACCGGGGCTGTTGGTGGAGGTCTCACCGACCGGCTCGATCATCATCCCGCCCGTCTCGTGGTCGGCGGTGACGACGAGCAGCACGTTCGGGTTCTCCTCCCGGTAGCGCTCGACGACCCTGACGAGCCGGTTGACCACCTCGCCCATCTGGATCACCGTCTTGCCGTCGTGCTCGTGCCCCGCGTCGTCGAGCTCGTCGACGTCGACCGCGACGAAGAAGCCCTCCGGGTTCTTGTCACCGATCTCGATCGCCTTCGCGAGCAGCCGCTGCACGGGCACGAAGTGCGGATCGTCGCCCTTCCGGTAGCCCTTGATCGCGTGCGGCCGGATGTAGGCGTCGTCCTGGACCAGCGCCAGCGCCTTGGGGCCCTCGAGCTCGTCGAACGTCTTCCGGTCCCAGGCGTACTCGTAGCCCTGGTCCTTGGCCTTCTCGACCAGGTTGACCTTGTTGATCGAGCGGTCATCGGGGATCACGTTCGGGATCTTCCCCGGGTTGCCGCGCGGGTACCAGACCTCCTCGCCGCCGCCGAAGATCAGGTCGGGGTGGGTCAGATCCAGATACTGGCGGGCGATCTGGTTCACGTGGTCGCGGTTCTTGACGTGGGCCGCGAACCCGGCCATGGTCGCGTTGGTGACATCGTGGTCCTCGACCAGGGCGGTCGTCTTGCCCAGGTCGTTCGCCTGCTCGACCAGGTTGGGGATGCGCTTCCCGTCCGGGGTCAGGCCGGCCCAGTTGTTCTTGATCTTGTGCCCGGTGCCCATCGCGGTGGCGCCCGCCGAGGAGTCGGTGACCGGAGCGACGGAGTGCGTCCACAGCGAGCCGCCCTCGGGCAGCGCGTCCATCGGCTGCGGCTTGTGGAAGCCGTAGTTGGCGAGCTGGGACGCGGTGCGCTGTGACGGCCCCATCCCGTCGGCGCTGATGACGACGACGCTGTAGCCGGTAGAGCCGTCCGCCTGCGCGTCGTCAGGGCGGTCAGCGACGAGAACGGCCGCCCCCAGAACGGCCAGCAAGCCGGCCAGGAACAAGAGCCGGTTGCGAATTCTCCCTGGATCGTGGACTCGAGATGCCATGATTCAACCTCAACGGTAGAATTGTTGAACGATTCCTCGATCCTAACCGAACTTGACGGCCAGTGGGAGGCGAATTTGTGCCCGCCAACGGATGAATCTGCGGCGAAGGTGGCCCCGGAGGGCGATAATCGGGGCGTGAGCGGGGCGATCTCCCTCCCTGAGGTGCGCACGGAGCTGCCCGGCCCCCGGTCGCGGGAGCTGCTCGAGCGCGGCGACCGCGTCCTCTATCGCGGCCTCGCCGGGGACCTCTCCCCGCTCGTCGTCGCGAGCAAGAGCGGCTACACCGTCACCGACGTCGACGGCAACGTCTTCGTCGACCTCGCCTCGGCCTCCGCGTCGGTGCCGATCGGCGCCGCCCGGGAGGATCTGATCGACGCCGCCGTGGCCGCGATGCGGCGGGTCGGCAACGAGGATGCGCACGCGCTCATGACCGCCGCCCACTTCGAGCTCGCCGAGCGCCTCGTCGCCCTGGCGCCGGCCTCGATCGAGCGCGTCGACATCGCTCTCAACGGGACCGAGGCGGTCGAGATCGCGATGCGCCTGATGCGCCGCTCCACCCGCCGGCCGGTGATCCTCGGCTTCCACGGCGGCTACCACGGCGAGTCCAGCGCCACGGCGACGCTCGGCGCCGAGGCCGGCGAGATCAGCGCCGGCGACCGCGGCCTGGCGACCGGCCTCCTGCACGCCCCCTACCCGAATCCCTACCGGAGCCCGCTCGCCCCGGCGCGCCCCGGCGGCAGCGGCGATGCGACCGTCGACTACATCCGCGACGAGCTGCTCTTCCACGTCGTCGACCCGGAGCTCGTAGCCGGGGTCGTGATCGAGCCGATCCTCGGCTCGGGCGGCTGCGTCGCTCCGCCGGCCGCGTTCTGGAAGGCGCTCACCGCCCTCTGCGGGGAGCACGGCTGGCTGCTCTGCGTGGACGAGGTGAAGAGCGGGATGGGGCGCGGCGGGACGATGCTCGCGGTGGAGCGCTGGGGCGTCGAGCCGGACCTGATCTGCATGGGCAAGGGGCTGGGCGGCGGCGTGATGCCGATCGGCGCCGTGCTCGGCTCCGAGCGGGTCCTGGGCGCCGTCGGCGATCTGAGCACCGGCAGCACCTGGTCGTGGCTGCCGGGCTCGGTCGCCGCCGCGCTCGCCACCCTCGACGCCTACGAGCGCGAGGACGTGCTCGGCAACGTCGCGGCGCTGGAGCGGGTGGCCACCCGCCGGCTGGGGGAGCTCGCGGAGCGCCACGGGCGGATCGGCGACGCGCGCGCGGTGGGCTGCTTTCTGGCGCTGGAGCTCGTCCGCGATCCCGAGACCCGCGAGCGCGATCCCGAGACCCAGGACGCGGTCGCCGGGGCGATGCTGCGGCGCGGGATCCTCGCCGACTCGAGCACCGCCTCGCTCAACCTCCAGCCGTCCTTGACGATGCCCCCGGAGGCGCTGGACGCGGCCCTGGGCATCGTCGCCGAGTGCGTCGATGAGGTGCTCGGCGCCGGGAGCGACTCGTGAGCGCCGCCCTGAGAGAGCCGTGCGCCCCGCGCCCCGGCGCCCCGGCGCGCGCGGTGGGAGCCGACTCGTGAGCGCCGCGCTCAAGGAGGAGCTGCGCGCCGAGCTGGCGCAGCTCGAGGCGGACGGCAAGCGCAAGGAGCTGCGCGAGATCGCCTCCCCGCAGGGCCCGGTGATCCGCTTCGCCGACGGGCGCGAGGCGATCTGCCTCTGCTCCAACGACTACCTGGGCCTGGCGGCCGATCCCGCCGTGGTCGGGGCCGCCGCGGCGGGGCTGCGGGAGTACGGGGCCGGGACCGCCTCGGTGCGCTTCATCTGTGGCCTGTTCACCCCGCACGTCGAGCTGGAGCGCGAGCTGGCCGCCTTCCTGGGGACCGAGCGCGCGGTCACCTACGTCTCCTGCTGGAACGCCAACCAGGCGCTGCTCGACACGCTCTGCGACGCCCGCACCCACGTGCTCTCCGACGAGCTCAACCACGCCTCGATCATCGACGGCATCCGCCTCGCCCGGCCGGGCGGCAAGGCCGTCTACGCGCACGCCGATCCGGCCGCCCTGGAGCGCGAGCTGGAGGCGGTGCCGGAGGGGGCCCGCTGCCTCGTGGTCACCGACGGGGTCTTCAGCATGGAGGGGGACCTGGCCCCGCTGCCGGAGCTCGTCGAGCTCACAGACGCCCACGGCGCGACCCTGATCGTCGACGACTCGCACGGCCTCGGCGTCCTCGGCGAGCACGGGCGCGGGACGGCCGAGCACTTCGGCCTCGAGGGACGCGTCGACGTGATCACCGGCACGCTCGGCAAGGCGATGGGCGGCGCCGCGGGCGGCTTCGTCGCCGCCGGGGCCGAGGTCTGCGAGGTGCTCGAGCAGCGCTCGCGGGCGCAGCTCTTCTCCAACGGCCTGCCCCAGTCGGTCGCCTGCGGGGCCCGCGCCGCGCTCGGGATCCTGCGGGAGCGGCCCGAGCGGCTCGCCCGCCTGCGCGCGAACGTCGAGCGCTTCCGCGCCGGGGTCGCCGCCGCCGGCCTGCGGCCCCTGGAGGGCGAGAGCGCGATCGTCCCGATCATCGTCGGCGAGACGAGCCGCGCGATCGCGATGAGCGAGCGACTGCTCGAGCGCGGCGTCTTCGCGATCGGCTTCGGCTACCCGGTCGTCCCCGAGGGCACCGCCCGGGTCCGCGTCCAGCTCTCCGCCGCCCACACGGACGCCCAGCTCGACCGCGCCGTCGAGGCCTTCGCCGAGCTCGCCGGCGAGCTCGCCTGAATCACCCGCGTCGCGAACTCAAGGTGATTGGTTCCTGATTCTCGCCCGCTGGGTCGCTTAGTGCCGGAATCCCGGTACAAGTGCATGCCAGCGCGGGTGGACGTGGGCGAGCGGATCTCCCGCTGGGTCGTTCAGTGCCGGAATCCCGGTACAAGTGCATGCCAGCGCGGGTGAAGTGGGCGCGGCGCGTGAATCGGCGCAGTCCGGAAGCCAAGTAGTCACACCTCGTTTCCCATCCGTAACGCGCGGCGCCCTACGTTCGGGCCATGCGGCGATCGGAAGCACAACATGGAACGGCTCGGGCGCACGCGGGGCGGCGGGACGGGGAGCTGGGCGCGGCGAGCGTCGAGTACGCGGCCGTAGGGCTGCTGGTCGCGCTCGCGCTGGCCGCCGCGCTCACGGTGCTCGGGATGGGGCCGCGGGCCGGTGACGGATCGCTGGCGGCGACGATCGCCTTCAAGCAGCGCTGCGCGGTCCGCTTCCCCGATCCCTGCTGGCAGGACCCGCTCACCGAGGCCTACGGCCGCGCGGTCGCGGGGGCGGTCCGGGCGCTCGCTCCGGCCCCGCGGGCGCTGGCGGGGCCGGGCGGGACCGGCCTGGTCGGGGTCGACTACCGCCGCTGCCGGCAGGTGAGCTGCGCGACGCCGCTGCCCGGAGCGGCGGGACTGCACCTGACCGCCTCGAACCGCCGCACCGCCGCGTTCACCGCCCTCGCCGACCGGCGCCGGGCCGGCGGGGACGTGCGTATCGACTACTGGATCTACCGTCCCACGATCGGCTGGGAGCTGGTCCGCCGCCGCGCCGACGCGGCGACCATCGAGCGCTACGCCCGCACCCCGCTGCCGGACTCCGCCGACCCCAAGTTGATCCCCCTGGAAACGCTGCTCGGCCGCGACGAGGCCCCCTTCCGCGCCGGCGAGGAGCCGCCGTGGCGCGGCCGGATCGAGAGCCGCTGGGGTCGCAATTGACCGGCGGTGCATGCATCCGTACATTGGTCCCGATGACGCCCAACCCGAAGGATGAGGAGACGCCCGAGCAGCGACTGGCGCGGCTCGAGCGGTTCCTGGAGGACGAGGTCTGGCCGCGGGTACCTGCGGATCTCCTCGGGAGGGGGCCGAGCAAGCAGGAGCGCGAGAAGGTACTCGGGTACGGGCCCGGCACTGCATAACGTACGCCGTCGCCAAGTCCACTGAGCTTCCGCTGCTCTGCAAGGGCGACGACTTCGCCCACACCGATCTCGAGCTGGTCCCCTTCTGAGCGTCGACGCAGGGTCGCGCGCTCAATGGCGCCCAGGCCGCGCCGGCCGGACACCGGGCGGCTACCAGAGCGCGTCGTGGTGCTCCATGACGCCGATCCCCGACGCGAGCTCGATCCCGTCCAGGGAGCCGTGGAAGGTGCCGAAGGGCTGCCGGTAGGCGTACTTGACCAGCCACCGGTCCTCCTCCTTGCGGCGCTCGGCCTCGGCGCTGAAGCCGAGCCGGGAGCCGTCCGCGGACTCGACCGCCTCGAGGCCGTCGAAGCGCACCGGGCCCGGCTCGCGCGGCGGCTCGCCCTCGACCCAGATCGCCCGCTCGCTGTTCTCCGGCGGGTCGTTGACGCCCGCGACGAGGTTCCAGCCCACGCGGCGGCCGTCGGTCGTCTCGCCCACGCCGGCCGACCAGCTCCAGACGGTGCGACGCGGGTGATAGCCGGCCGACTCGTCCTCGATCCCGTGCAGGCTCTCCTGGATCCGGCGCCCGTCGGGCAGATGGAGGTCTAGCTCCATCGGCGTGATCCGCTTGCGGGTCCAGACGTAGCCGCCTGAGCCGTTGGGGCAGATCGACTCCACCCACTCCCCCTCGCCGATCTTCAGCTTCGCCGCCAGCTCGCCGGACTCGATCTTCGTCCGCGCGCCGGGCTGCTCGGAGCCCAGCTCCCAGAGCTCGCCCCCGCTGCGCTCGGTCCAGACCTCGCCCCGCTCGGCGGGCAGGCGGTGGCGGGTGCGCTCGTGCAGCTCGCCGCTCTCGCGATCGAGGACGGCCCAGAAGGTCTGCCCGAGCGGGCCGATCCGGACGAAGGCGCCGCAGAGCATGACCCGCTCCCCGAACGCGCCCACGTAGCGCCAGCGCTTGCGCCAGGCGCCCCCGCTGCGGACCGGCATCGGCGCCGGAGGCACGCGCAGGTCCGGCCGCCCCGGCCCCGGGCCCCGCCAGGGAAGCCTGTCCAGCTCCTGCGATCGCCGCTTGAACACGCAGGAACCCTATCCCGACCGGCGCCAGGACCACCCCCGAGCCCGGATCCACGGCTCACCCGCCCGCTTTCGCCGCGGTGGCATGGACCTGCGCCAGCATGTTGGCGATATCCGACCCAGCGGAGCGCCGGGCGTGGGCTACTCGATCGTCGCGATCGGGTCGCCGGTGTTGATCGCCTTGCCGACCTCGACCGCCAGCGAGGTCACCTTCCCGGCCTTGTGGGCGGTGATCTCGTTCTCCATCTTCATCGCCTCGATCACGCAGACGAGCGCGCCCTCGGCGACCTCGTCGCCCTCGGCGACCTCGACCTTGAAGATGCTGCCCTGCAGCGGCGCGACGAGGTCGTTGCCCGTCGACGCGCTGCCGCCGCCCGACTTGCGCTCGCGGCGCGGCGGGCGCTTGCCGGCCGCGGGGGCGGAGCCGTTGCCGCTCAGCGCGGCGCCGATCACCTTGACCGGATAGAGGCGCCCGGCGACCTCGACCTTGTACTCGCGCTCGGCCCGCTCGCCCTCCTCCTCGTCGCCGGCGGGCTCGGGCTCCCGCTCCGGGGCGAGCGACTTGATCCACTCCGGGTCCTCGAGCAGGTCGCGGCAGGTCTCCCCGCGCGCCCACTGCTCGGTCGCCAGGATCGTCGCGTGGAAGGGGATCAGCGTGGTCAGGCCGCCGATCTCGTACTCGCCGAGGGCACGCAGCATGCGTCGCGTGGCGTGCTCGCGGTCGACGTCCCAGGTGATCAGCTTGGCGACCATCGGGTCATACAGCGGCGTCACCTCGCCGCCGGCCTCGAGCCCGGAGTCGACCCGCACGCCCGGCCCCGAGGGCTCCCGGTAGCTGCCCACCTTGCCCGGCGCGGGGGCGAACTTCTTGTGGGCGGCCTCGGCGTTGATCCGGCACTCGATCGCGTGGCCGCGCATCACGACCTCGTCCTGGGCGACCGAGAGCGGCTCGCCGGCGGCGACCCGGACCTGCTCGCGGACGATGTCGATCCCGGTGACCATCTCGGTCACGCAGTGCTCGACCTGCACGCGGGTGTTCATCTCGAGGAAGAAGTACTCGTCGCCGAGCTGCATGCCCTCGATCGT
>CAZARJ010000081.1:0-4370 GCA_964487515.1 uncultured Conexibacteraceae bacterium
TCCGGGCATGGGTGGCCGTGGTCCCGCACCGGTGCGCGCCGGAGGCCCGGCGCGCGGTGGACCCGGCGCACGGCGCCCGCCGCTGCATTACATTGCCTCCTGCCGGCGCGGGGAGCGCCGGTGGTACGAGGAGAGGAGATCGAGATGGGTGGCCCCTCGTGGGTGAAGCGGGTGATCGCGGTCGCGGGCGCCGCGGTCGCGGCGTTGCTGGTGGCGGCTCCGGCGGGGGCCTACGACGCCAAGGTGCGGGTGACGTCCTTCGGGATCCCGCACGTGAAGGCGAAGGGCTGGGGCTCGGCGGGCTACGGGGTCGGCTACGCCTTCGCCAAGGACAACCTCTGCACGTTCGCCGACGACATCGTCACGCTGCGCGCGCGGCGGTCGAAGTACTTCGGTCCCGACGGGCAGACGAACGGCAGCGCCTCGGCCCCGGTCAACAACCTCGACTCGGACCTCTTCTGGCAGTCCGTGATCGACTCGCGCCGGGTCGAGAAGCTGCTTCGCTCGCCCCGCCCCGAGGGGCCGAGCACGATCGCCAAGCGGATGGTCCGCGGCTACGCGGCCGGCTACAACGCCTACCTGCGGAGGGTCGGCAGGAAGGGGATCAAGGACGAGCGCTGCCGCAACGCGCGCTGGGTGAAGCGGATCAAGCCGATCGACATCTGGCGCCGCCTCTACCAGGCCGACCTGCTCGCCAGCTCGCAGGTCTTCATCTCCGACATCGTCGGCGCGGCGCCTCCCGGCGAGCCGCTGCACCGCTCCCCGGTGGGCCCGAAGCAGGCCGCGAAGGCGCTGCCCGGCTCGCCCTACGACCTGAACGCCGCCCGTGACCCGGATTTGCCGGGCCCGGGCTCGAACGCCCTCGCCGTCGGTCCGGAGGACTCGCGCAACGGCGATCCGCTGCTGCTCGGCAACCCGCACTTCCCGTGGCAGGGAACGGAGCGCTTCTGGCACTTCCACGTCAAGATCCCGGGGCGGCTGAACGTGATGGGCGCGAGCCTGATGGGCTTCCCCCTGGTCAACATCGGCCACAACGAGCACGTCGCCTGGAGCCACACCGTCTCCACGGCATCGCGCTTCACGCTGTTCGAGCTCGAGCTCGATCCCGCCGATCCGACCCGCTACATGTACGACGGCAGATCGCGGGCGATGAAGGAGCGCCGGGTCTCGGTGCCGGTCAAGGGCGGCGGCCGCGAGCGCACCACGATCTACACGACCCGCTTCGGGCCCGTCCTGGCGCGGCCCGGCGTGGGGATCGGCTGGAGCGACACGACCGCGTTCGCGCTCGGCGACGCCAACGACCACATCCGGGCCGCCAACTCGTTCCTGGCGATGAACCGGGCGAAGAGCGCCCGGGCGCTGATCCGCGGCCAGTCCCGGTTCCAGGGCGTCCCGTGGGTGAACACGATCGGCGTCGACGACAGCGGGCACGCCTTCTACGCCGACAACTCCGTCGTCCCCAACGTGCCGCAGGAGAAGATCGACACCTGCATCAAGCCGGGGATCTCGCAGCTCATCTACCAGGTCGCCGGGATCATCTCCCTGGACGGCTCGAAGCCCTCCTGCAACTGGGACAACGACCCCGACGCGGCGGTGAAGGGGATCTTCGGGCCCGGCAACCTGCCGATCCAGTTCCGCAAGGACTACGCGCTGAACGCGAACGACTCCTTCTGGCTCGCGAACGCGAAGGCGCCGCTGACCGGCTTCAGCCCGATCATCGGCTGCCAGGACTGCGAGCAGGGGCTGCGGACGCGGCTCGGGCACAAGATGGTCGCCGAGCGCATGGACGCCACCGACGGCCTCTCGCCGCGACCGGGCTTCACGCTCCAGAACCTGCAGAGGATGTGGCTCGGGGACCGGAGCGAGGCCGCCGAGCTCGCGGCCGGCGATCTGGCCGAGGTCTGCGCGGACAACCCCGAGATCGCGATCGGGGGCGGTAAGGTCGTCGACGTGAGCGAGGCCTGCCCGATCCTCGCCGCCTACAACCAGACCGGCAAGCTCGACTCGCCGGGCGGCTGGCTGTTCAACGTCTGGTACTGGAAGGCCTGGGGCGGCTCGGAGTTCTTCGACGTCCCGTTCGACCCGGCCCATCCGCTGACGACGCCGAACACGCTCAACCAGGCCAACCCGGATACGATCGAGGCGCTCGGGGAGGCGGTCGACGAGCTGCGCGGCCTCGACATCCCGCTCGCCGCCTCCTATGGCGATGTGCAGCACACGACGAGCCGGCGCGGGACGATCCCGATCCACGGCTGCGGCACCGGCTGCTGGCAGGCGATCTACAGCAACACCGGAGCCGGCTCCCCGGACTACGGCCAGGTCACCGACGGATCGAGCACCGTGCAGTTCACCCGCATGAGCGAGCGCGGCCCGCGCGGCAAGTGGATCCTCACCTACTCGCAGAGCGAGCGCGCCGACAGCCCGCATCGCAGCGATCAGACGCGCGTCTTCTCGCGCAGCGAGCTGATCCCGATGCGCTTCCGCGGCCCCCAGATCCAGGCCGACCCGAAGCTGCGGACCTACCGCCTGCGGGGGCGCTGAGCTCGCGACGCCACCGGGGCGCGATCGTGCGCCCCGGTGGCGGCGGGCTTCGCCGGGCGGGGGTCAGTAGGAGCTGAGCAGGACCGGGGCGACCTGCTTCTTGCGGCTCATCACGCCGGGCAGCGAGATGCCGCCGTCGGTGAGGCGGCTGCCGAAAGCGCGCTCGACCGCGGCCGGCTCGCCGCGCACGAGCAGCTCGGTGCCGCGCTCGGCGATGTCGGTGACCATCAGCGCCGCGAGCGTGTGGCCGTCGCGGGCCCGCGCTTCTTCCAGCGCCTCGAGCAGCTCCTCGCGGCGCTCGAGGACGCGCTTGCCGACCGTCTCCACCTGTGCGATCGAGATCGTCGCCCCGCTCGGCAGCTGGTATCGCTTCGCGTCCCGGCCGACCAGCTCCGCCACCGGGACCGACGAGACGTCGGAGGTCGCCTCGAACATCTCCCGGCCGAGCCGGAGCGCGTCGGTCCCGGTGCGCTCGGCGAGCCAGGCGGCGATCTCCCGGTCGCGCGCGGTCGTGGTCGGCGAGTTGAGCAGCACCGTGTCCGAGAGCAGCGCGCAGAGCAACATCGTGGCGGTCGATTCGAGCGGCTCGATCCCCCGCGAGCGGAAGCGCTCGCTGACCAGCGTGGCGGTGGAGCCGACCGGGTCGAAGGTGGCGGTGACCGGGACCCGGGTCTCGATCGAGCCGATGTGGTGGTGGTCGAGGATCTCGACGATCTCCGCCTCCTCGACCCCGGTCACGCTCTGCGCCGCCTCCGCGTGGTCGACGAGGATCACGCGCCGGGGGCGGGGGGAGACCAGGTCGGAGCGCGTGATCAGCCCGACGGGCCGGCCGCGCGGGTCGATCGCCACCGCGGCCCGGTAGTGGACGTCCTTGACCTGCTCGGCGATCTCCGCGACGAGGTCGTCGAGGCCCACCGTGAGCGGCTCGCGGTCCGCCATCCCGGCGCAGGGTGCGGCGAGGCTGACCATGCGGCTGCTCATGTAGGAGTCGAGCGGGCTGACCACGATCCGGGCGCCGCGCTCGCGGGCCAGGGCGACGATCTCCGGGGCGGGGCGGACGCCGTTGCTGGCCACCAGCAGCGCCGCGCCCAGCTCCAGCGACTGGCGCTGCGCGTCGAGCCGATCGCCGACCACGACCACGTCCCCGTCGGAGATCTTGCTGACGCTGCGCCGGGCGTCGATCGAGTGCACCCAGACCCGCCCGGAGACCGTTCCGTCGCCGCCCTCGATCAGCTCCCCGTCGAGGACCTCCGCGATCGCGGCGATCGAGGTCGGCGCGTCGGCCAGCGTGTGGCTGCGCCGCGACTCACGGATGTAGCGGCGCGCCAGGCCGCGCTCGGTGACGACCCCGATCAGCTCGCCCTCGGAGCCGGTCACGGGGACCAGGTCGAGGTCGCTGCGGGCCATCGTGCGGCCGACCGCGCGCAGGGGCTCGTGGTGGGAGGCGATCGGGAAGCGCTCGCGCATCACGTCGCGGACGCGCAGCCGCACGTGCTCCATCAGGTCCGGCGCCGGGGCGCCGCTGCGCCGCAGCGCCCAGGCGGTCTGCGCGTTGACGGCGCCGAGCCGCACGGGGACGTACTCGCATCCGGGATCGAGCTGCCGCTTGAGCTCGGCGTAGCCGATCGCCGAGGCGATCGAGTCGGTGTCCGGGTTGCGGTGGCCGGTGACGTAGATCCGGCCCCGCGGCTCGGTCGGCGGCTCGCCGTTCACGATCGGCAGATCATCGCCGATCGCGGCGACGGGAACCAGGGGACGGAAGCGGAGGCGGCGAAGGTGGCAGCGATCCGTGCCCGCCGAGGCGGAACTGCTGACAGCTCGGCGCCCGG